>JBFYMH010000102.1:0-2550 GCA_041305005.1 Thermoplasmatales archaeon
CCTAGAAGAGATTTTATTGAGAAACATGCAAAAGATGTGATAAACCTGGATATATAGGATGAGATTTTATGAGTGACGAACTAGAAAAAAAGGATTTTATACGTGACATAAACGACGAGATGAAACGTGCATTTATAGACTACGCAATGAGTGTAATAATGAGCCGTGCTCTACCAGACGTCAGAGATGGTCTGAAACCAGTTCACAGAAGAATATTACATGCGATGAACGAGATGGGAATGGGCTATGAGAAATCGTATAAGAAATCTGCTAGAGTAGTAGGAGAAGTGCTCGGTAAGTACCACCCGCATGGTGACCAAGCAGTATATGATTCGCTAGTTCGAATGGCTCAGGATTTCTCATTAAGATATCCTTTGATAGCGGGTCAAGGTAATTTTGGTTCAGTTGATGGTGACTCAGCAGCAGCTATGAGATACACAGAAACAAAGATGGCAAAAATCACAAAACTTATGCTTGATAATATAGAAAAAGAGACTGTTGAGTGGCGAGACAACTTCGACGGTTCGTTGAAAGAACCAGATGTACTCCCAGCAACATTACCAAATCTGCTGGTAAACGGTTCATCTGGTATCGCAGTTGGTATGGCGACAAATATGGCGCCGCATAACCTCTGCGAAATCGTCGATGGCATAATGAAAATGATAGACAACCCTGAAGTTTCAACAGCAGAATTGATGGAAGTAATAAAAGGCCCTGATTTCCCGACAGGCGGAATAATATATGGCAGGGGAGGGATACTAAACGCATACTCCACTGGAAGGGGATTAATCAAAGTAAGGGCGAAAACATCGGTCGAAGACACGGATAAAAAGAAAATCATAGTCCATGAACTACCATACATGGTTAACAAATCCGAGCTTCTAAAAAACATAGTAGAGCTAATAAAAGAGAAAAAAATCGAAGGGATATCAGATCTAAGGGATGAAAGCGACAGAAAAGGCATGCGCATAGTAATGGAACTGAAACGCGATGCCATCGAAGACGTAGTAATAAATCAGCTTTTTGAACACACCCAAATGCAGTCATCATTTGGTATACTAAACCTAGCCATTGTAAAAGGTGAGCCGAAGGTTCTCACATTAAAAGAACTGATACAACTATACATAGAATTTAGAATAGAAATAATAACCAAACGAACTACTTATGATCTAAAGAAAGCAAAAGAAAAAATGCATATCCTCGAAGGGCTGATGATCGCCCTTAAAAACATAGATGAAGTAATAAAAATAATCAGAAGCAGCAAAGAAGTAGAGGAAGCAAAAGACCGTTTGATGAAACGGTTCAAACTCTCAGAAATACAAGCAAAAGCAATACTTGATATGAGATTGCAGAAACTCACAGGGATGGAAATAGAAGCTTTGGAAAAAGAGCACACCGAAACAAAGAAAATAATAGAACAGCTAGAGGATTTATTAAAAGATAAACAGAAAATACTGAACGAAATCAAAAAAGAGCTACTCGAATTAAAAGAGAAATTCGGTGATGCGAGAAGAACACAGATAATTGAAGGGGAAGCGGGAATAGAAATAGAAGACCTTATACCAAAACAAGAAGTGGTAATAACAATAACAGACAGCGGCTACATAAAACGCATACCCGTTGAAACATATCATACTCAGCACCGTGGTGGAAAAGGACTCGTGGGCATGGAAACAAAAGAAGAAGACATAGTTGTCGACCTGTTCGTAACCTCAACACATGATTACATAATGTTTTTCACAAACCTTGGAAAAGTATTCTGGCTTAAAGGATACAAAATACCAGAGGGAAGCAGACACGCAAAAGGAAAAGCGATAATAAACCTGCTACCAAGACTTGAAGAAGGAGAACAAGTAGCGACAGCGATACCTGTGCACGAGTTCGACGACCAACATTACCTTGTCTTTTCAACCAAAAAAGGGTTAATTAAAAAAACAGCTCTATCTGAATACAGCAACATAAGAGTAAATGGTATACGAGCAATAAACCTGGAAGATGGGGACGAGCTAATAAGCACAAAAATGTCAGATGGAAAACAAGTGATAATGATAGCAACATCAAATGGCCAGGCTTGCAGGTTCAACGAAAAAGAAGTAAGATCAATGGGACGAGTAACAAGAGGAGTAATAGGCATAAGACTAAACAAAAAAGACAAAGTAGTCTCAATGGACGTAGTGGAGGGAAAAGGGGACCTGCTAACAATCACAGAAAACGGATTTGGTAAGCGCTCAGCAATACAAGACTACAGAATGACACACAGGGGAAGCAAAGGAGTTAGAACCATTGTAACAAACGAAAGAAACGGACAAGTCATATTCGTAAGAGAAGTAACAGACAAAGATGAACTTATAATAACAAGCAAAAACGGCATGGTAGTAAGAATACCAATCATAGACATAAGAAGCCAGGGTAGAAACACAATGGGCGTCAGAATAATGAGACTTAACGAAAAAGACAAAGTCGTATCAGTAGCAAAAATAGTAGAGACTGCCGCCGATGAAAACAAAAATCAGGAAAATATCGAAGTTAAATAAGTCATAAATGATTCCA
>JBFYMH010000103.1:0-5586 GCA_041305005.1 Thermoplasmatales archaeon
GATAGCTAAATACTGGAAAAAAAAGATACTACATATCCTCCTCTTGGGGGCAATTGGTTACACAGTTTTTTTTGCTTTTTTCTTACCAATTTTCGGTATTTTAATACCTTATTTGCCACTATGGTTCTATCTATTTATCTCAGCTTTATCAACAGCCCTTCTACTGTTGGCATTGATTAAATTCCCTGAGTGGTACATAATTGACATGAGCGGTATCATTCTTGGTGCAAGCGCGATTGCAATACTTGGTATCTCTCTAGGCGTTCTTTTAGTAATAATCCTGCTGATATGTCTTGCTGTTTATGATGCAATATCTGTTTACAAAACCAAACATATGATCGATCTAGCTGACACTGTAATAGATCTTAAACTGCCTGTTTTGTTAGTTATACCAAAAATCAGACATTACTCCCTTATAGAAGAAACTAAGAGTTTGAAAGAAAAATTAAAAGACGGCGAAGAAAGAGATGCTTTCTTTATGGGACTTGGTGATGTTGTGATGCCAGGTCTTCTTGTTGCATCCGCTTATCGTTTCATAGAAAACGGTTTGCCAATAGCAATATCAGTTATGATTGGTACGCTCGCTGGTTTTGTTTTGCTAATGACTTTTGTAATTAAAGGCAAACCACAAGCAGGATTGCCATGTCTAGGCGGCGGTGCTATACTTGGTTATGTGATATCAAGTCTTTACTATTACGGGCAACTAGTCGGCCTCAACTTTTCTTTATAAAAAAAGATTTTTTAGTGCCGTGTTTTAAACCCACAGTTTTGGCACCAAATCTCGTTGTTGAGATGGTTCAAAGTTTTTCCGCATTTAGGGCATCTAGTTTTTTCTATGAAATGCTCAAGCCATATGTCTCTGACCTGAGGTACCGTCTCTTTCTCTATGCGGTTTAGCATATCATTGAGTTCCGGCGTTGTCGCTAGCGTCCTAAGACTTGAGAAATTTATCTTAGATGGTTTTTGATTAGCATGTGGGTCATAGGAAACAGTAACAGTGGAGTTATCACTTGTTGATTTTTTGTTTTTAATAAGCAACGCAGCTAAAATAATGCCACTAATCAAACCACCAAAATGTGCGTAGTGTGCTGTTGTGTCTTGAACATCCAACCAAACTATGAATGTTTCAAAAGCAGCAAAAATAATAGCTGCATATAACACCTTAATTCGTGTTATAAACATTATTCCAACAGGTATTGGCATAACGACTTCGTCCCGCGGGTATGTATAAGCAAATGCACCAAGAATACCAAAAATTGCACCGGATGCACCAACAAGTAAAATTGGAGAGTTAATATTAAGCAGCGAATGAGTCAAAGCACCGCATACACCGGTTATGAGGTATATTGCTAAAAATCTCTTTGCTCCTATCCTTTGCTCAAAAGCCATGCCCATAAAGAAAAAGACAATCATGTTACCCAGTATATGCGCAAAACCACTATGCACAAACATCGACGTAAACAACGTATAAATATTTGGGAAATACTGTGTCGAAAGATAGATTGGTCTGAAACCTAAATCACCAATTATTTCATTTTCAAAAATAAGAGTAAGAATAAAAATAACTAGGTTCGCAATAAGAATTGCGTACGTCATCATCCATTTTTTTAGATAAGCAATAACAAGCGCACCTATCATTATGCATATCGCTACTATAGAAATTAGATGTAAAGGAAGAAATATCATTTCCATTGTCTTTTTCTCCAGTCACGAGCTATAACTGCAAAAGTCATAGTGAATACAGCCACCGTATAAATAGTGTTTCTATTTCCGTCTACTGCTTTCTGCTCCGATATCCTTTTTTCTGGTTTTGTAAGATTCCAATCATAAAAGAAAACCTCTGAATAATAATTTGCAACATCTTCGTTTTCTACAATAATGCCTGACTCTCTGTTTCTCGTGACGGAGTTTTCATTCCAGTTAATACTAGATATTAAAACAGATTTGTTGTCAACAATCATGCCCTTGTTATGTACGTTTGTGAAATACGACCAGTTAGTATAAACAAATTTAACCTCGATGCCGTTCGCCTCAAAAAATTGTTTAGTAACCTCACATTTTTCCACCGTATCCTCATAAAAAGGATTATAGTTCATTATAACTTTAACATCAACACCCTGTTTTGATTTATTCACAAGTCTCTCTGCAAAAGGACTTGTTTTTTCATCCCAATCCTTGTAAACATAAAGCTGCTCTACATAGATGCTTTTGTTTGCGGAATCTATCATACCGCATATCGCCTGTTCACTATTGTCTGGTGAAAAAACAGGCGTAACAGAAAAATTTCCATAAAAAACATTCGACTGAAACTGCGGCTCATAAATTCCTTTGTAGATGGTTTCATCCATATAGAAACTAGGAGGGATGGACAAGTTGATTTTATCAAAACTATAACTATCACATCTAAGTGGATTCCAATCATCGATAAACACTTTTAAAAAACTTGATGCAACACTGCTGTTTCTTATTAAAACACCCCATTCTCTGTTACCAAAAGTTGGGTCTTTTGGTACGCCAGTTTTTGCCCAATTACAACTCTCAACAATCACAGTAAATTTATCTATAACCAGATATTTTGCATGATCAAACGTGTACCGTGCATAAACATCATTCTCGGGATCGTTTACAATCAGTCTGATATCCCCGCCGTTCTCAGCAATTCTATTTATAATATATTTTTCTCGGTCATCCATGCCACCGACTGGCCCGCCTTCTAAGAAGATATGCAATGATATGTTTCTCTTCAAAGCAGAGATAAGTTCGTCGCATAAAAACGGGTTTGTAAATTCATACATATTCAAATAAATTGATTTGTTTGCTTTTCTTATCTCATCAACTATTGTTTCATAGCTTGAGTCAGGTGAAACAAATGTTTTTAATTCACCATAAAAGTTTATACTATCGAATTGGAAATCAGATTGCCCAATACCGTATCTACGTTTTTGAACCCAGTCATCTGATGTGTTGGTATCAACCGGTGAGCCATTTATGAAATTCCTTTTCAGTATAACACCGACACCTGAACTTTTAATCGATGAGCCGTTCCATTCACTAAGATTATAGTTAAACTCGCCGTAAACAACCACATCAATTGTATGATTATATGGGTCCTTCAATGCTATCGACTCACCTTTGTTGCTGAGGACGAAATCTTTCAGAGAAAACATCTGCTTTACATCAACCATTGAATCAGCATCGTACTCAAAATCGGGCTTCTTCCCGGTTTCCCAAAAAAAGTCGCTAGCGTTCTGAGTCATAAGCAAACATGTTTTAGAATTTATTGTCGTATTATCTGGGAAAATTATTTTTATTTGTTTTCCCCTGTTTTTTTTCGGCTCATTTGTGATATACCAACCTGAAATGTCCAATGTGCGATTTGCAGGGTTATATATTTTTACAAATTCATCTTTTATACCGGGATGGGTGTGATAATAAACCTCGGTAATAAAAACATCTCTAAACTCTATACTGGGGAATGTGTTGAATAATCTTATTTTTGCAGATAACTCGTTGTTTGTTTCATCAAACTCATCAATATGTTTTTCACTACCAACTATCACATAAACCGTGTGGTCGCCAACAGTTAAACCATGCGTATCCCATTTCACAGAAGGATATTTTTGGTATTTTTCGACAGAATCATAAAAGTCGCTGCCAATAAAATGTTCGTCGTCTATAACATCGTAATAAAAATCTACGTCGACGTCTTTTGCAATATCATTACCTACATTCTTCAGAAACGCCTTTATTCTGATGACATTGCCTTCTCCAAACTCGTTCCCCTCGGTATCATTTTCCCCATAAAATTTTATGTTAGTAATCGTCAAATCTGGGGCGAGAATATCAAATTGCATCGTTAAAGTATCTGACTCACCTATATCTTTTTCAGAAACCGCAGAAATTTTTACAATGCCGTCCCTGCAACTGCGTTCTTGGCATGGGACTATATGTAGATCAACTTTAGATTTTTCACCTGGTTCTAGAGTTGTTTTTTCTTTTTCTAAAGTTGCATGCCAACCATTAGTAACATAAAATAGATTCAAGTTTATTGTATCTTGAAAGTCGCCAGTGTTTTTCACAGTTAAAGATATGTCAAGAGTTTTGCTTCTTTTCAAAAGGTAATACTCTTTTGATGAACTTATATCAACACCGTATTCCCCATGTTCTATTGTCACGTTACTTATAATATATAATACATTAAGATTTTCTTCACAAAACTTGATGGTGTAATTTGTACCAACTGGTGATGCTATCTTGTAATAGCCCTGTTCTGAGACGAATAGATCATCTATGCTGTTATTTTCTGTAAAATATATTCCTGTTATTGTACTGTTTTTGTTTTCTACAAACACGAGTTTGTTCTCTAAAAAAGTGTTGTTTAAAACTGCTCTTCCTATGGCGTATCCTCCGTTTATTCCATTTGATGTTGAGTCATCTAAATCAAGAAGATTTATTTCTTTTGAGATTTCATTTGAATAGTTTTCGTTTTTTATTTTAACTTTAAGGTATCCGACATTGTTGCGTTCGATATTATTTTGATATTCTAGATAGTCTTTGTTGAATCTTAGACAAATCCATTTCGACCAGCTACCATTCTCATCCGTGGTTACGTTAAACGTATAGTAGTATGAGTACTGCCAGCTTTCATCATCCCATGTTTGTGTCGCAGGATATATGTTTGAGTAATTTCCAACAACATATGCCTTTAATTGATATGTTTCATTGTGCAAATAGTTACTAATGTTTATCTTTATAGCAAAAGGAAGACTGTATGTTGAATCGTCTTTGATTTTTGGTATGTATTGTGGGTAAAAATCAATATTTAAACCGGATCCAAATCCATTAACTTCTCCTGGTGTGGGGTTTACTTCTTCGTAAAAATCGTTCATAGAATTATTTGTGTCTTCGTATCTTGCCAGCGTATGTCCTTCGTTTACTGTATCTGCGGGCATGCCCGGGATATCAGGATAATCGTATCCCCATTCAATGGAATCTACAATATTTCCCATTTTGTCTTTTAATATCAATCTATCTTCGCTATTTCCAAGTCCATTGCCTATACTCAGATCATCAACGTATATACGTATTGCAGTATTTGGTATTGAAAAGTTTTCGTAGATTTTTGTTTCATGATCAGCTATTATTGCGTATCCATTTGGTGGTATGGTTGTTGTGCCGTTTCCATTGTCTATATCTCCTTCTAAAAAATCTTCTGCGTTGTTGTCTGTTATGCTCCAATCTGAAATGTTTATTGATTGGTTTGTTGGGTTGTATAGTTCTATCCATTCGTTGTAGTTGTCATCTTGAGTTGGGTTGTACATTACTTCGTTTATGATTATGTTTGATTGAGTGTCAGAAAATACTATTTGATTTGATAATAAAAATATAAAAAATGAAATAAAAATAAGGAGCGAGAGCCTCAAATGCAAATTTTTTTTCGACATAGAAACCCCCAGATTTTTATAGAGGGCGGAGAGGGACTTGAACCCTCGTAAACAGATCTGCAGTCTGTCACATAGCCGCTTTGTTACCCGCCCAACAGATTTGGAGTAATTAGTATAAAAACAGGGTTTATTAAAGGTTTTT
>JBFYMH010000104.1:0-3000 GCA_041305005.1 Thermoplasmatales archaeon
GATGCAAAAGAAATATCTTGATTGGGCAGTAAATAAAGGATACGGTAACTATATAGAAAAAAACAAATGGTATGTAAAAGCATCCTTGGATATGCCTAAAAAATTAGATATTAGTAGTAAGTTAGAAATCAATGTATCAAACGTACAATAATTTTTTACTATTGTGATATCACAATATCCTGAGTTTTGTGAACATCAAGTTTCATAGGTATATCAAGCTGTGCATGGACTATCCAGCGCACTGGACCTTGCCCGCCTGTTGCCATCTGGCCAAGTACTGCCCCAATTGTTCCTAATTTTGCTTGAAGTAACTGTTGAAGCTGCTGACTTGATGAATGCATTTGTAGAATATCGGATTGTATTTTGATCTCAAAATGATATATTTCGCTTAGGTAATCGTTCTCACCATCAAGTGGAACAGTAAAATCATAGACGGTAACATCTTCTGTATGCATATGTCCTTTTGAATCCCGATGTGTTGTTCTCACCTTTCCAAGTAATGAGACAAATAGTTTTCTTGCTCTCATTGGTTTTCGTAAATTCAAACCTACCGTTCCTTTAATAACATCTCCTGGTTTGTATTGAAGCTTATCCAGTGTTACAGTGATTTTATCCGGTCCAAATAAACCCATTTTTATTACCTCCTACTATTTTTTCAATATGTTTTTCACAAAATTATCTATATTTTTTTCTCCATCTATAATTTGCTCTTTTTTCATTTTTAATGCCAGATAACTATCAACTGTTTTAATTCCTATACTTTCTAAATTATTTTTTATAATTTCGTTGAATTTTTCTCTGTTATCAATTGAACCCCCGCATGTACTAAAAACAGCTGCTTTTTTGCCATTTACATTCTTAGCTTTGCTCATAAAACTTTTAACAAACGGTGAAGGGCTTCCACCCCATGTAGGAGAACCAGCTATTATAAAATCATATTTTTTCATGTCGAAATCAATATTTTTTATTGGCAAGTCCAGTTGTTTCATTGCTGATCTGCCAGCTGTTAAAAACCCCGGTCTCTTTACATGTTCTATCTCAATAAGATCGACTTCAACCTTTTTTTCTTTGAATTTTTCTTCCAAGATCTTTGCTACGTGTTTTGTATTGCCTGTTCTAGAGTAATAAACTATTCCTATTTTCATATGAATCTCCGAGTTATAATCAGAAAGTCTATTAAATAATTAATCATAACTGGCACCAGTGCTTTATTATGAAAACAATGAAAGTTGCAATGTATTACAATAACAATGATGTACGTATAGAAGAAATGCCAGTACCAACAATAAATGAAAACGAGCTACTTGTAAAGGTAAAAGCAAGTGGCATATGCGGTAGCGACGTAATGGAATGGTATCGCATTAAGAAGGCGCCAAAAGTTCTCGGCCATGAAATTGCCGGGGACATAGTTGAAGTCGGTAAAAAAGTTAAAAAATACAAGGTTGGCGACAGAGTTTTCGTATCCCATCACGTACCATGTGATACATGTCATTTTTGTATTGATGATAAACAAACTCTTTGCCATACGCTACATACAACAAACTTTTATCCCGGCGGTTTTGCGGAATACCTGAGAGTGCCAGAAATCAACATAAAAAACGGCGTGTTTGTTCTACCAAAAGAGGTATCATATGATGACGGTGTTTTCATAGAACCTCTTGCTTGTGTTGTAAGAGGATTAAAAACAGCAGGTATGAAACCAGGATTAAACGTTCTTGTGATTGGTAGTGGGATTTCTGGTCTGATTCAGATTAAACTTGCTCGTGCATGGGGTGCAAATCGTATAATGGCAACAGATATCGATGAGTATCGTCTTAAGTCAGCAAAAAAGTTTGGTGCAGATTTTACAATAAATGCAAAAGAAAACGTGCCTGAACAAGTTAAAAAATATAATGATGGAAAATTAGCTGATTTAGTTGTTATTTCCACTGGAGCAACATCTGCTGTAAGTCAAGGGTTGCAATCTGTTGAAACAGGTGGAACTATTCTGTTCTTTGCGCCTGCTGAGCCCGGTGTGGAAATACCGTTTCCATTGTTTGACCTTTGGAATAAACAGGTGAAGATGGTTTCAACATATGCTGGTGTAAAAAAAGATATCCTTGAGGCAATTGATTTGATAAAAACAAAAAAAATCATTGTTACAGATATGATAACACATAAACTGCCGCTTTCAGAAACAGCAAAAGGATTCAAACTAGTGGCACAGGCAAAGGATTCTATAAAAGTGGTAATAGAACCATAGAAATGAATGAATCTTGTTTTAACTAATGTTCAAAGGGTGGCTTGTTTCTTTGCTGTTCAAATAACCTATCAATTCTCTTCGACTCATTTTCTTTCAGAGGGACCCACCATACGTAATGAAGTACGAATCTCAAAATAGTTATAATTAGAACTATTACGAATACAACGATCAGCAATACATCGGCTCCTATTAGCCCTTTGTAAGCAAAAGCAAGAAGGTAATAGCAGATTGCTGTTGCTATTACTACTGCACCAAATAAAATTATTGCCCATTTTAGATTCTTGTCAGTCCATCGATTAAACATTTTTTACCATCCTGGCCTATTACTAATAATAATTTATCTTGTATTAACATTTTTTGAACTAAACAACCCCTATTTTTTATATCAAAAGTTTATAATAAACCATAATATTCCTAACCTGATGAAAAAACTCAGGGCCATATGGGAACTGATGCGACTAGAACACGGGGTAATGCTATTTCTAGCAATACTCGTAGGCTCTCTTATTTCACAAAAAACACTCTACAATAACATTGATTTACCACTGATTAGTGTTTTACTAACATTTTTCACAGCACTATTCTTAGAAGCAAGCACATTTGCACTAAACGACTACTACGACCTGGAAATCGACAGAATAAACAAGAGAACAGACCGCCCACTCGTAAGAGGCGACATATCACCAAAAACGGCACTATACTCATTTTACATACTATTCCCACTAGGCCTTATCTGTTCCTATTTTGTAAACCTTACA
>JBFYMH010000105.1:0-4759 GCA_041305005.1 Thermoplasmatales archaeon
ATGTACATTAACCCAAAACATCACCTTAATGATGCCTTTGAGAAATACTATGGTTTTAGATATAAATCAGCTGATGATATCGTTCCTGGTACCACTGAATCTTTTAATCCAATTGATGAGGGCATAGTTCCAGGAAAAGAAGGTGCTATTTGGCCAGATATAACTGTAACTGAAGTAATTCCAACTTATCTAGAAAAAGGTGGATATGATAGCGTATTTTCTACAAGTTTCGAGGCTGTAACAAATAATCTAAACAAAGGTGCTATACTATGGTTTTCAGCTTCTCATGGCGATTCGTCAAGATCTGGTGTTCTGTTATCATGGAATCCTGATGACAGCCCATTTGGTATGTTACCTAATCTTTTAAGTAAAAGAGTTGGTTTTACAAAAGAAACAAATCCATGGAGAGGATACGACTGGTATCTAGGTTCTACGGAAAACCCTGACACAATGACCATGGAGGTGCATGGTTTTATACCCGCTTTACTTGGTAATCCTAATCTACAGGGTTTATTGCCCACGGGACAAGATTTCTGGCCTTCTGAGAGACCGATATATCATGCTTTAACCAATCTTCCAATAATAAAATGGTTTATGCCAAAATGGGCAAAAGACAGCAGTTACTACAGAGATGGAATGATTACATCTCATACATTCGGTACCTTGGCTCTATCAACTTCTGCGATGACAGGTTTAACCTTGGATGATGCTCTGGAGAATGTTCACTCGTGTGGTTGGCTTAACACAGCTTGTCTGCCAGCATACAAATACATGCATCTGTCAATGGTTAGGCATGGCTCGTCTTTCCAGGTTATAGATCCATGGAGTACATCTTGGTATGGCTCTTTCTGGCTTGAGACGATACCTCGTGATATGATTCTTGGTGACACAGTTGGTGAGGCGTATACTAAAGGCATCAGTCATGTAGGAATTCTGTATGTTACTGATCCTCCTCAATTCTGGTGGGATATAACAGAGAACGTTTGTTATTTTGGTGACCCTGATTTAAGGGCTTTTGTACCTGAAACCCAATATAGCGATTCTAATTACTGGGAAAAAGAAGATACAAAACCGCTTTCTTATGATGCAGATGTTTCAATAGATGGCCATATGCCCTATGGTGCAACAGGTTATCCAAATCAAGTTAAACCCATGTCGTTCGTAGAAAAATACATCGTATTATTAGTTAGTTTAGCAGCCATACTAATACTACTGGTAATCGCCGTATCGCTTGGAAGAAAACGCAAAAAATAACTAAATTTCTTCCTTTTTTCCTTTATTTTTTAAAAATCAAAGGTTTTTATGAAAATGCTTTTTAGATTATACTGGATTATGTAGGTTATGATAATCCTAAAAATTGGCGGAAGTGTAATAACCAATAAGACAAAACAAAATTCTTTCAAACAGAGCGTCATGAGTAATTTATCAAAGGAAATTAAAAAGGCAAACAAGGAGATAATTTTGGTTCATGGTGCAGGCTCATTTGGTCATATTTTGGCAAAGAAATATGATTTAAATAAAGGTTATGTCCGAAAAGATCAAATCAATGGTTACTCACTGACGCATGCTAATGTTCAGAGGCTGAACACTCTTGTTTTGGATTGTTTACATAAAAATAATGTTCCTGGAGTTTCTCTGTCGCCTCATACGGTACTAAAGCTCAGTAATCACAAGCTTTCTGAAATTAACTATAGGATTTTTGAGGAGTATCTAAAAAGTCATTTTGTTCCTGTGACTTTTGGTGATGTCGTTCTTGATGAAAAACTTGGTTTTTCAATTTGTTCCGGTGATCTACTGGTTAGTACTCTTGCTGAACATTTTAGGCCAGAAAAAGTTGTTTTTGTTATTGACGAGGATGGTTTGTATACCGCTAACCCTAAGATAAATAAAAATGCTAAACTCATGGATGATGTTACCTTGAAAGATTTGGAGATGTTTACTACCGCTATGGATAGTCATGCTGATGTTACAAGGGGGATGGGAGGCAAAATTGATATAATAAAGAATGTTGCCAGGTTGGGAATCGATACTGTTTTGCTAAATGGTAATAAACCCGGTAGGTTATATCATGTATTGGCTGGGAAGGATACTAAATGCACTGTTGTTAGGGGCCTGTGAGAAATGAATCAGACTGAGATTAGAAAAGATGAACATGTGAAAATTTCATTGGGAAAAAACGTCTCCGCTCATCATAACTTTTGGGATGATGTTAGACTAACGCATAATGCTCTGCCTGAGATAAATAAGGATGAAATCGATCTTTCTACAAAATTGTTTAAAAAGAAGCTTGGTGCTCCGGTGATTATTGCTGGTATGACTGGCGGCTACAAACAGGCGAAACAGATAAATGAGAATCTTGCTGCCGCTGCCGAAAAGTTTCAGATGGGTATGGGAGTTGGTTCTCAGAGAGCTGCTTTGGAAAACAAGGATTTGAAAAAGACGTACGGTGTAATAAAAAATTATGACGTTCCTTTACGTTTTGCTAATATCGGTGCTTCTCAAATCGTATTATGGGGTCATAAAAAAACATTGGAGAATGCACATAGAATGATTGATATGATTGATGCTAATGTTTTTATTGTTTGTCTTAATTTTTTGCAAGAGGTTGTTCAATCTGAGGGAGAGGCTAACGCAAAAGGTTGTCTCACTGCAATAAAGAGTTTAGCTGAGGATTTGGATGTGCCTCTGGTTGTTAAGGAATCCGGTGCAGGTATATCGTTTGATGTTGCCAAACGTCTTTCAAAAACTAAGATAGCGGGTATTGATGTTGGTGGTATGGGTGGCACGTCTTTTGCTGCTATAGAGCATTATCGTGCTAAGATGATAAATGATACTCTTAATGAACGCAGCGGTATGACTTTTTGGGATTGGGGTATACCAACTCCTTTGTCTGTTTTAGATGTTGGGGAGGCAACAAACTGGAAGCTTCCTATTATCGCTACTGGTGGTATAAGAAATGGTTTGGATGCAGCCAAGGCTTTGGCGCTTGGTGCAGACTGTGCTGGTGTAGCTCATACTTTTTTGAAACCAGCGATTGCTAGTAAAAAATCCACTATTTCTGAAGTTGAGTTAATGATTAAAGAGTTACGTGCTGCGATGTTTTTAGTTGGGGCTGATAAAGTTTCTAATATGCCTGATGTTGGTGCTGAAGTATGGATTTAAAATCTGAGCTTGAAGAAAGAGCAAAACGTTTTAATGGCGAATTGCAAAAATTTTTGCGAGGCGGTAAACCACAGATCCTTTATGATGCAACTAGACATCTTCTCATTGGCGGCGGAAAGAGACTGCGCCCATGTATATCCATGCTTTCTTGCGAGGCGGTTTCTGGTGATGAAAAAAAAGTTATGTCTTTTGCTATAGCTATAGAGCTTGTCCACAACTTCACTCTTGTTCATGACGATATTATGGATAAATCGCATCTTAGAAGAAATTTACCTACTGTGCACATAAAGTTTGGTGAACCTACTGCAATTATGGCAGGGGACCTCCTTTTTGCTAAAGCGTTTGAATCCATTCATAACATAAAAGACGATGATTCTGTTTTCAAAAAACTGGATTATGGTCTTGTGAAATGTGTGGAGGAGATTTGTGAGGGTCAGCAGCTTGACATGGAATTCGAAAACAAAGAGATAGTTTCAGAAAAGGAATATTTTGAGATGATAATGAAAAAAACCGCTTTTTTGTTCATGTTTTCTGCGGAAGGCGGTGCCATAGTTGGCGGTGGAACAAAAGAAGAAACTGATGCTTTGAAGGAATACGGTAAGTTTCTTGGTCTGGCTTTTCAGATATGGGATGATTACCTTGATATAAGCAGCAACGAACAGATTTTAGGTAAGGATATTGGAAACGATATAAGAAACGGCAAAAAAACGCTCATAGCTGTTCACACATTAAACAATGTTAGTGGCAGCGATAAAAAACTTTTAGAAAAAATATTTGGTAACAAGGATGCATCTGAGGATGAGGTTAGGAAGGTTTTTGATCTTTTTAAAAAAATGAGATCCATAGATTATGCTAGAAAAACTGCCGTTGAGTATTGTGAGAAAGCTAAGAAAGCTCTTGATGTTTTAAAAAATTCTGATGCTAAACAGGTTTTGTTAAGTCTTGCTGATTATTCAATTAAAAGAGAGAAATAGTTTATGTCAGTTGATAAAATAAAACAGGCGGCTCGTAAATACGCTCTTCAGAATGCTGTGCAGTTTGATGGTAAGGCAAATGAAAAAGCAGTGATTGGTAAGGTTATAGCTGATCTTAGAAAAGAAGGTTTTCTTCCGAAGGATATAATACCTGTTGTTAATCAGGTTGTAAAAGAAGTAAACATGATTTCTATAGATAGGCAGCTTTCTGAGTTAGAGAAGACGGCACCTGAGCTTCTTCAAAAAGAGAAGAAGGAGAGGGATTTTTCTTTGTCTGAGTTGCCTGGTGCTGTGAAAGGTAAGGTTGTTACTCGTTTTCCACCTGAGCCTAACGGGTATTTGCATATTGGTCATGCTAAAGCATCCATCATAGATTATGAGTATGCTAGGATTTATGACGGTAAGTTCATTTTGCGTTTTGATGATACAAACCCTGAGAACGCACAGCTTGAGTTTTATGATGCCCAGAAAGAGGATCTAAGATGGCTTGGCATAGAATGGGATCAGGAATATCATACTTCTGATAATCTTGAAAAACATTACAAATTTGCTGAGCAGCTTATAGAACAGGGCGATGCATACGTCTGCAGATGCGTAACAGATAAAATCAAAGAATGTCGTTT
>JBFYMH010000106.1:0-3808 GCA_041305005.1 Thermoplasmatales archaeon
TAAGAGGAACAAGGCTGCTGCGTAAACTATGGAACGTAGAAAACTTCATATCTAACATAACAAAAAAAGGTAAAACAAAAAAACCAGAACTAATAGACATTGACAAATGGATACTAACAAAATACAGCAAGCTAGTGAAAAAATGTACAGAACAAATGGATGTCTTTGATTACTCACAGGCCATGAAAGAAATGGAATACTTCCTATGGCATGAACTAGCTGATCACTACATTGAGATGGTTAAAGCACCCTTGTACAAAAAAGAGAACACAGATAGCATAAACTACACACTATACACATTAGGTTTAGGAATCCTAAAACTTTTTGCACCGTTCTTCCCGCACATAACAGAAGAGATATATCAAGAACATTACAAAAAACACGAGGAACACAACAGCATACACATATCACCATGGCCTGAACAAATAATAATCGATGAGGAAAAAGAAAAAGCTGGTGAATACGTAAAAGAGTACATATCAAAAATGAGGTCATGGAAAAGCGAAAAAGGCATAGCACTAAACGCACCAATAGAAGCATATGCTACATACTCAAACCCATCTGTTATAACAAAACTAAAACCAAGCAGCCCGATAATAAAATCAACATTAAAACTACCAGACGACCACGAATTCATAGCTGGAAAACCAGATATACAAGATAAAATAACAGCCATTAACCCGGTTTATTCAAAGATAGGACCATTGTTCAAAAAAGATAGCAAAGAAATAAACGAATGGATAACACAACACCAAAAAGAACTAATTAAAAAAGTGGAAGAAAAAGGCGACATCAAATGGTCAGATATACCTGCAGTGAAAGTTAGTGTATCTGATGAGCATCTAATAAAAAATGGCTATCTTGAAGTCAAAAAAGAAGCAACATTAAAGGGCAAAAAAGATAGAATCATTCTAAAACTGGATGATTTCTACATAGAAGTCTCAAGTAGGTATGCAAAATGAGGAAAGATACTCTAAAATCATGGCTTGTTAAGATTTTTGTGATACTCATAGTATTCATTATGGTGGCTGCAGGTTTTGTTGTAATAGTCTTCAAATAAAAACTACAGGTGTCATAAAATCGAAAGACATTTAATCACATTTTCTTTTTAGGGGTTCATTTATATGAGGAAGGCTTAGTTTATGGTTGAAGATAAACAGGTTATTGAAAACAAGGAAGCTAAGGTTATAAACAGATGGGTAATCGTCCTCGGCGGTATACTGATTCAGCTAGCACTTGGTGCTATATATGCTTGGTCAGCTTTTACAACACCATTGCAGGGCGCACCTGGTAGCGTTAGTGAATTTGCTTTTAACAAAACGCAGACACAGGCCATATTCAGCGCAGGCCTGGCAACGTTCGCTATATTCACAATCATCGGTGGTAGACTGCAGAATAAAATCGGTCCGCGCAAGGTTGCTTTAGCTGGTGGAGTATTGCTTGGCCTAGGTTATATTTTAGCTAGTTTTGTTGGCGCAAGCTTTGTTGGTAAACTATTATTCATTGGTATACTAGCTGGTGCAGGTATAGGTCTCGCCTATGTAGTCCCAATTGCCATAGGAGTTAAATGGTTCCCGGATAAAAAAGGTTTAGTGAGTGGTTTAGCAGTAGCTGGTTTCGGCTTTGGTGCATTCATATGGATACTGTTAGCGAACCCGCCAAGTGTTCTAGGATTCAGTGGCATTATAACAAAACAAGCTGGCGCCTATGCTTACACAATCGCTAATGTCGATAACGCATTTATGATATATGGTATAGCTTTCCTAATCTTAGTTGTTATAGGCTCTTTAGTTATGAGGAACCCGCCTCTTGGATGGAAGCCAGCTGGCTGGAATCCGCCTACCTGCGATTCAAAAGACAAAAAATTTAGTTTAAATTGCAAACCAAGAGAGATGTGCAAGAGGAGAGAATTCTATCTACTTTGGATGATGTTTATTATAGGAGCACTTGCAGGGCTTATGGTTATTGGCAACGTACAAAACTTTGCGAAAAGCCCAACCGATGGTTTCAGCGGATATGGTTTTAGTGCACAAGAAGCAATAGATTTTGCTGTGATAGGAGCAGCGGTTTGTCTACCTATCTTCAATGGCGCAGGGCGAATCGTCTGGGGCCAAGTATCTGATAAAATCGGTCGAAGAAAAGCGCTACTATCAATGTTTCTATTCCAAGGAATTATGATGGTTATATTCTTTTATACTACGACAAATCCATATGCATTTTATATTGTCGCTGCACTAATTGGGTTCAACTTCGGAGGTAACTTTGCGTTATTCCCAGCCGCATGTGCAGACTCATTTGGCTCTGAGAACCTAGGTTTAAACTACGGTTTTATCTTCACTGCATACGGAATTGGTGGAATAGTTGGCCCTATGCTCGCAGGTGCAGTCCAGGATGCGGGTATGAGTTTCCTTTACGCTTTCATACCAGCCGCAGTAATGTGCTTTATAGCAGCAGCATTAGCAATGGTTTACCGCGACCCATGGAAAGAAAAAAAGACAGCATAAAAAAAGATTTAGATAATCTTATGGACCAGCCAGTGTTCATCAACCCATAAACCGATAACACTGGTGTTAAATCCCCAAGAGTCTACTATTTCCACTGCCGATTTTATCTGTTGGAGATGATCATCATTGCAAACTTGGTTACCAGCACAATCACAATGCCCAACAACAGCAACAGTTTTAGAACCATGTTTCTTAACAGAAACCTCTACTCTTTTTTTGACAGACTCAACCTCAAACATGTTTTCTGCTAATAACCTGTCAGGACCAGGCTCGGTGATCATGTCCACGTAATCTGCTTTAAACTCTTTTTTCATCCAATCAATAACAGGTAACTGTACTCTACCATCCATACAGTTTATAGCTGTAACAAATTTCTTATTACTCATACTATCACATTTAGAGTTCAATTAACTGATAAGAGGATGATCCTAAACCTAATTCTTCACCATATTTTATTTGTTTCATCGGATCGATTTTATTATGTTTTATAAACACATCTTTTTTAACGTTATTTATAAGGTCTAAAGATGCCTTGTCAACCGCAACGATATCATCAGATACAACATAACCAATATCTGGGCATATAATAGGGTCAGCAAAAGGATCACAATCACATCCACGGGCGATACGTTTAATTTCATTTACATAAAGAACGTTTTTATTTTCTACACATGCCTTTGCTGCGCAGGCGATTAAATATTGGAGATCAACATCTTTGTTTTTTAGTGCCCCGCTCTTACAGTTTTCAACACAAACACCGCAACCAAAACAAGAACGCATGTTCTGTTTCCATTTATCTCCTTTAATACTAATGGCGTCAAAAGGACATAACTCGGCGCAAACACCACAAAAAGTACAAGCATCCTTCTGATAAACAGGCCGGCTCCCGTGATGCATTTTCTTCTTAGTTTCTTTGGTTACACCGCCCATACCAAAGTTTTTTATTGCACCACCAAAACCAGCTTGAATATGACCCTTTACATGAGATATAGCAAGAATATGAGTTGAATTTACAAGATGCCAAGCAACCTCAAAATCCCTATTTTCAACAGTTTTCACAACACCGCTGTCATCAATTATTATATCACAGCCCATCTTTTTCATAGTATAACCATGTAGCCTAGCAACCTGCTGATAACCAGAAACATAGTGTCTTAAACCAGGGTAAGCAACAGTTGTATCAAAAAGAAAAGGATCAGCATGCACTTTTTTTAGCTCGTCAACAATTGGTTTCACAAAATCTGGTTTAGTAAAAAACTTGTTTTTAATTTCACCCATGTGAAGTTTTACAGGGACTCTTTTAT
>JBFYMH010000107.1:0-10217 GCA_041305005.1 Thermoplasmatales archaeon
GAAGCCTGGAAAAAAGGAATTCGGGATGGGATGCACATATCATCCGCTAAACTTCTCCAGACTCCCCCATCATTAGTAATTGTTGTTTGTTTAAAAACATATCTGTAAAAAGAAATATCTATCCAGACGAGGCATCTAGATTTCTTATCTTTTTCCTAACAAGATATGTCGTTATAGTAACAAACATCAAAGCAACAAATAGACCGAATATCAATCCAATCATTTCAAAAGAAACAAGGAAATTATACGAAGCATGAACAAAGATTGCTACAATAAAATATGGTATAACACGCAAAAAAGATTTCCCGTGTATTATCGATTTACCATAGCCATATGCTGTAAGAGCGGTAGCAGAAGCATGCAGCAAGCATCCACCAACACTTCTAATACTCATCAAAACCAAAAAAACCAACAAACCCTCTGACAAAAAACTATAGCCATACAAAAGATTCTCAGTGGCCGAAAAACCCAGACCAGCGACAGCACCAAATATAAGACCATCCTCAATCTCATCCAAACTATTTTTAACAGATTTAATCCGAAGAGCAAGAGGCTTTGTGAGCTCCTCAGCAAAAGGAGCAATAAGCAGTGTTAAAACAAGACTTAGTTTGCTACTGTTTTCAAAAGAAACATAGATAGATACATCCAGAATAAGCTCTAGAATAATAGATGCAACAATCGCTATAGTTGCACCCCAAACAAAACATAAAAACATCGGTTTAAACTTTTCGCGATTATACTTCTCAGTGTTTCTAATCCAGATGGCATATATAATCGGCGGTAAGAAAGCCAAAATAAACAACAGAGCTGTTTCTTTTAATTCCATGAAATAAAGTAACTACTAGGTGTTTTATTTAGTTTTTAGTTTTAAATTGTTTTTACAATAGATGAAAATAGAATCTGCCCGATAATAATAGTGATCGTAAGAACCATTACAGCTGTGGGCATAACTCTACCCAGACTATACATAAAAGCCGCCTTATCATCACCGTCATCTATACCATTCGTAAACCTCGTTAATATAAAAACTAGTTCAATTATGTAGATACCAATAACCAAAACAAAATATTCTGGGCGAATATTATCAAGAGCGAAAGATTCTCCGATACCAGCAAAAAAAGAGGATGACCCATAGGCTAAGTTCTGCGTAGGGATTTTATCCGACATCGAATTGATGACGTTTGTTATCAGCTTCGTGATAGCAAGGGTAACACCAGCTATCAAAGGAGCAAATATGGCAGAGGTTGATCTAAGTGTCGAGGTGAGTTCGTATAACATATCTTTTATTCTATTCTCAACTTGTTGCAATTCTTTAAGATGATCTGCTATCCTTATTATAGAAATGCTAACAGCTTTTTGGCTTTTTTGAATACCTTCCACAAACAATCGCATAACAGCCTTAATACGATCAGAATAGATATATTTCAAAGACCCAAAATCAGGGCTGAACAATGCATCTCTGATGTTAGTATGCATTGCCATAAGATTATAACCAGTTTGATTGAAAACCTCAGCAATCCTTGCGTCGCCCATTGTATTAGCTGTATAAACAAAGCTTTCCTCTGGTGATTTCTCCTCATTTATTCTTTTACCAAGTATGTATAATGCATCACCAAATTCTTTCTCTATTTGTTTGATATCATCCCTAATTTTTTTATAAGGACGATAAACGCTAAGGCTGTATATCATTATTGCAACAGCAATTCCCCAGATTATAAACAAAGTAACTGGAAAATATGAATTTAGACCATCTGGGTCAATGATAAAATTTAACAAAACATTGGATCGATCACCAGAAAAAAATATAGGTAACAGCATGAAAAAAATACCTGGAAGAGCTATAATAAAACCACAGATCAACGATATAGTTAACCTTCTACGTTTGTTTATATGTAACAAATCCGGATGATCCTCAGGTATGATTGGCGGGTTAAAAGTAGCCGGTCGCATAATCAAAATTTTTCTAGTGTACAAAAAAACAACAATTGGGAGAATGATATCATACAAAAAGAAAACCTGAAATATCGTAATTCTTAACCCAACAAGACCGGTAGCAGGTAACATCGCTATAAAAGATAGAGGTATCATAATACCTATTGAGTAGATAATCATTGTAGGTTGATGTAATCTTGAGACAAAATAGTTCATCGTATCTCTTGTTCCGTCAAGACCAACATCGAGAGCACGATTAAGTGTTATTACCCGCTGTGCCTCTTCAGGTTCATGTATGGAACTGCGAATAAGGTGCAATGCTCTTTTAAAATGGTCGCTCCATTTCCCCCAACTATTTGCAAAATTCGTTAATGCATCGTTTATACCGTGATATACCCGTATCTCCATATCCCAAAGCATTTTACGTAAATCGTCAGCAAGAGATGTCGAAGATTCTGAAGCAGCAAATTTAACACTGTTCTCCAGGTTTGGTACCAATTTTAGATACATAACAAGATAACTGAGTATCTCGGGTATATCCCCTAGCGAATGGATTTTTACATATCTAGCATATGTTTTAGGATAGTTAGCTATCAAATTTAATATTGCAAAAGGCAGAAGAACTGTAACAGTTATCATTAATAATATTGTTAGAGGATCAATTTTATCGATGTTAAATGCGTAAGAGAATAATATAACTAAATCCAACATTAAAATTCCAAAAAAAGTTAGAAACGCACCCATATATGCGAAAATCAAAATGTCTAAAGGTTCGATGTTTAAACCTGTAACATTCAGATTTTCAATATATTCTGCTGTGAAAAATTTATCAATTTTTTTTTCGGTTTTTTCATTGTCTTTTTGTATCCATGAAAAATATTTTTTTGCAAATCTTGTACCTTTCTCAAACCAATGTTTTTCTATATTCATGTATATGTTCTTCCAATATAATTATCAAACCATCTCATCCACTTACTTCGGACTTCTTTGTAGTCTACCTCTTTTTTACGATTTTTATTTTCTTCGATAAACATCCAAAAGGCATTATTTGCATCTCTTACTGAGGTTGCTTCTAGTAATTCCTTGTTTTTCTTGCTATGCTCTACTATTATTTGTTTTATTTCTGTTCTAAGCCTGATATTTTGCATGGCTTTTTCTACGGTTATGCCCCATTTTTTTGCTACATTTCTTATTATCTGGGATTGTCCCATTTCTAGAAGATTTGTTGATGTTAATTCATCTTTTGCTGTGTTATATGTCATTATATCCTGGAAGATTTTATCTGGGTCAGGATTTATCGCCCAACCCGTCTTTGTAATCTCTGATATCTGGGTTACTCTTCTTTTTCGTTCAATGCCTCCCTCTGCTCGTATAGGCGCTGCTATAACGACCGCATCTACAGCTTTGAATGATGTAGGAGGAACACCAATATCGTAGACCACTCGTTCATATACATCTCTAGTTGTAGACCCATGTATTGTTCCCATGATCAGATTACCTGCAGCTCCAACCCTCATCGCTTCAAATAAAACCTTTGCTTCAACACCCCGTACCTCACCTAAGATCAAAATGGACTCACCTAGACGAAGGGCGGTTCTAAGCGCATCAGCTGGATTAATTTCGCTAGAACCAGAACCTGATGATATAGACTTAGTGATAAGCGACTGAATTTTATAGCCGATTTTTTGTAGATTATCTACAGGTATCTCTGACGTGTCTTCGATAGTGAGAATCCTAAAACGCTGTGGTATCTCTAACATAAGTGCACTTAGTAAAGAAGTTTTACCTGATCCTCTGCTACCAGCTAAAAGCATCGAGGCTTGACCATCAACAAGAAAACTGAGAAAACCTGCAGCCAACGGAGAAATCATACAGTTGTCAATAAAATGTGCTAGGGTCCATGGTTTTTGACGATGTTTTCTCAACGCAAAAGCTATTCCACGTGGAGTAAGAGGATTTGAGATAGCAGCAACACGCGTATGATAATTCTCAAGATACATGTCCAAAACCGGTGATGCCTCTGAGAAAGCTCTACCACTTAAAGTCCTAAACCGGGATGATAGTGCATCGATATCACCAACAGATAAATAAACATTAGATGTGTACTCTTCACCATCAAGTACAATATGTAACGGGTTATTAGTAACAGGAGCATTCACATAAACATCTTGAATATTTGGATCTATAAGGATATCCTCAAGGATACCAAAACCTGCGGTATAACGAGCGAAAATATCTGCCAGATACTCAATTCTATCAGCATTAATATCAATACCTTGTTCTTTAATGAATTTTGTAATCACTTGTTTGCCTAAACGCTGGAAATACTCCCTAGCAGTTTCAGCGTCCATGAAAGAGGCGTCTTTTGGCCTGTGACGAGAGAGATAAGATCTAACCTTTTCCAATAGATAAAGCTCTGTCAATGGCAAATCATATTCTGGTGGAACAACAAAATATAATTTCTCCGGCTTTGTTCTTAATACGTATAAAGATATGTCGATAGGCCGCCCTCCCTTACGCTGAACTTCGTAAGACTTCAAGAAAACTGCATCAGGTGGAGGCTCAAGTTGAATATATGAGTCTATAAATCCGGGTCTGACATATGATCGTATATAGTTTGTATAGAAAAAATTACTATCAATATCGTTTTCCACGATATGTTTTTTGAATTCTGCTTTTGAAACTATCTCCGATAATATCTTATGATACTTTATTCTGCATTCTTCACATTTTTTATCTGTTAAAGTATTGTTTTTTAATATTTGTTCAAATATTGTTAATGCGCGGAAAGGATCTGTTTGTGATATCTCAATTGTTGATTTTAAGAAGTTTCTTCTATTTAAATTACATTTTTCACATTTTTCAAAATTTCCACTGGGCAGTTTTATATCGCTATATATCTCTATACTTTCAATATAACTGCTTAAATCCTTGAGAATCTCCAATTCTTTATCGATGAAAACTTTAACAAGAGCATGGTTAAGAACGATCCTGTCTAGACCGTGTTCTGTTTTTAGAATTTTGAAAATGTTTGATCTGCATGTTTCATCAAATATTGTGGAGTTTCCTACATTACAAGTTCTACAATTTATTATTACTGATTTAAAATCTGATTTTCTTATTGAATTATAGGGACAGTTTTTTTCACCAGATGGTATACTCTCAACTCCCCCAAGAATAACAAAATATATATAAATCTACATTAATATAATTTTCTGAATTAATGGAGGTCGATATAGGGCGTGAATAATGATTTTTTAAATGACGAAAATAATAGATTAGAAAAATGCTATGTTCTAGGCAGAAAAAACGGGGAAACAAAAGGTTCATTAAAAATCGGTAGATATTATGCTTTAGATTCTTCCCTTGGAGCAGATGTTTATATCGATGTTCTACACCCCCATATTATTCTTATATGCGGTAAACGAGGTTATGGAAAATCATATACCGCAGGCGTTTTCATGGAAGAAATAAGCAATCTTGAAAAAGAGTTAAGAGAAAATCTAGGTGTAATCGTTTTTGATACGCTTGGTATATTCTGGACTATGAGCCATAAAAATAGAGAATCTAAAGATAAACTTAAGTTATGGGATATGGCGCCAAAAGAGCTAGATATAAAACTTATGGTTCCTAAAAAGTATGTCGAAGAATACAAAAGTAACAGTATAGCTGCGTGTAGTTTTTCTCTAAGAGTCTCCGAGTTGTCTGCTCATCATTGGCTTCAGCTTTTTGATGTTAAATCCACTGAGCCTTTTGGTATTGTTTTAACTAGGGCTATTCAAAAAATGCAGTCGATATCTGATGATTTTTCTATAAATGATTTATTGAGCTGTATTAAAAATGACAAAAGATGCGACGATAATGTTAAAGGTGTCGCTGAGAATCTATTATCTATGGCTGAGTCATGGGGAGTTTTTGATGAAAATGGCGTCTCTGTTAATGATATTGTTAGAAGGGGACATACCACCATTTTGGATGTTAGTCATCTAGCTGATATCAATCTGAAGAATATTATTATCTCTGTTGTTGCAGAAAAAATCTTTGAGGAACGTATAAAAGAACGCAAGGTTCATGAACAAGAAAAAATGGGTATGATCTGTAAAGCAAAAGGCATTCCCATGGTTTGGTTGGTTATTGACGAGGCGCAACTTTTTTTACCAAATGATAAAAAAATTTTGAGTAAAGATGTTCTTATAAATTCATGGATGCGACAGGGTAGACAACCAGGTCTTTCTTTAATTATGGCTACGCAGCGTCCTAGTGCTTTAGAACCAGAGGTTTTGTCTCATAGTGACATCATACTTTGTCATAGACTTACTACCCAAGAGGACATCGATGCTCTCAGTAAGATCCGTCCAACTTATATGCATGGCGATATAAAAGAATCAATTCAAAAGATAGGTGATGAGAAAGGTGTCGCTCTTCTTATTGATGATAACTCCGAGTCCATACACATAGTGAAGATAAGACCTCGCTTGAGCTGGCATGGTGGTTCTGAATCCATGGTTATAGAACCTGCTTTAAAATGATTGGTATCGTTTTATTTTCAAATGGTAGATATGAGAGAATCAAATGAATTTGCCTCAGAGATTATTCCGATAAGGCTTTTGATTAGTATTGCTATAATCTCTGCGATAGCTGTTATGTTAACAATTGGGTACAATAATCTTAATGTAATATTCGCTGAAAATAATATTGAAAACGAATGCAGATCTTTAGAATCGAAACTTTATACAATGATTGGCAGTGGTGTTGCAAGAGATTTAGATGAAATAGATGCAAGTGAGGGAACAAAGAGGGTGCATGCATTTAGTCTACCTAGTAATATTGTGTATCTATCTTTTGGTGTAGACCCCGATCCTGAAAACTGCGGGATATTAAAAACAGGTTTAACATGTAACGGCTCAGTTATATTCTATAAAGTTCAGGGCGGTAGCAAACATGCAATGTGGCTTTCAGAAGAGAAGTATAGATTTAGGGAAGGTAAATATATTGAGAATAGCTGGGCTGTTAATGGAGATGGGCAAGGTTTTATAATGAGCAAAAGTGGAAAAGCTTCTTTGATTTTCGAGTTAGTAAAAGAAAATACTGATATATCTATATTAATTCAAGCTAACGATGGCATAGAAATTTAAGAAGAAAAAAATCCAAAGGTAATTTTTAAATAATGATTGAGGATACGTCTTTTTATGAATGGGGAGAAAGATAAAGCGGATGTTTATACTAAGTATATAGCGATTTTACTTGCGTTGATATTTATAATAGCTGGTGCTGTTTATATTTATGTTAATCTGCCTAAAAATGAAGAAAAAAATGAGGAACCAACACCTGAAGAAAATATATTATTGACAACAGTCTTTGGTTCTGATTCTTTTAATTATTCTCTGGAAGATTTAATGAATTTGGAAAACACTATCGGCTACGGGAGATACAAATCTAAAAAGGGAATATCAGATTTAAAAAGTTATACTGGTGTATCTGTCCAGGAGTTGCTAGATACCATAGATTCACTCCCAGATAATTACACACTGGTAGCATTTGCTAAAGATGATTATAACAATACCTATTCTATGTATAATATAAGTGGACATGTTGAAGTATACAACGAATCCGGTAATGGAACTGGCATCGGCAACCTCACTATGATTATCGCCTATGAAGAGGACGGTGTAATTCTAAACGATTCTCTCGGCGGTCCACTGAGAATTGTTTTTGTGGATGAAGAAGGATCTATAACAGATTCAGGGTTGTGGGCAAAATACCTTATTAGAATAGAGATAATCTAGGTTAAAACAGAGAATCTATTTTTATAAAACTGTTTTAGAAATTATTAAATATTCACTAAACATTCTACTGTTAAATATTAAAATTGAGGGAGGTGAAAAAGGAAAATGGTAAGTATAAAAGAGATAAAGAGCACAATAGCAGTCGCAATAGCCGCAGCATTTGGTTTCATTATAGCATTAATTTGGAAAGATATCATAATTGGATTAATGAAACTCGCTGGGATGTGGCAAGAAGGTGGCCCAACAACTTGGAACGATGCAATTATTGCAATAGTCGTAGCATTGATTATAACAGTCGTATCTGTGCTCGGAATTGTCTTTATCTCAAAATGGGGAGGAGTAACACAAAAGTAAAAACTATCTCTTTTTTTCTTTTTTCTATCAATCGCTAATGAGTATTTGCGATAAAAATGACTGAAAAGGCAAAATAACTTAACAAAACATTACTGAGAAGGGAAAAAATGCGAGACAAGCGATTTATTGCAGAACATCTGGGTGGACCTCTGAAAAAGAAACAGCACTATCAGTTAATTACATGGGCTTATAACTGCTCGGAGCATGTATTGCCTCTATTAGGTGAAAGAATAGATGAGCGACTTAAAAATGCTCTAAATGTAGCTAAAGAGTGGAAAGAAGGAAAGGCTTCGGTGGGTGACGCAAGAAAAGCTTCCGTAGCTGCACATGCGTTAGCTCGCGAATCTTCAAACCCAACTGCCATCTTAGTGGCTCGTTCTGTTGGACAAGCTGTTGCAACTGCGCATATGGCTGACCATTCACTAGGAGCAGCCTGGTATGCTTTGAAAGCAGTAAAACATGCTGGTAAATCAATTGATGCAGAAAGAAACTGGCAAGATGAACAATTATTACCAGAGATTAAAGAACTTGTCCTAACTGCAAGGAAAAGCAGAAAAATCTAAAAAGATAATGATTTTGCGTTTGGTGTAGATCTTAGAACTACTCCGTGAACTCGTCGGAAAGCTCTTCTTTAGGAAAGAACACATGAAAAAACGTCCTTGATGTTGTAAAAACAAAATGGGGAGCTCACTGCTCCCGCTCTATTTTTTTTGTTGAAATTAAATAAGTGTAAAAACCTTTGTTTTTTTAAAAGTTTTTAATTTAGTATAGGATGATTTTTCTGTAAAGTTTATATATAATTAACTAAATACAACATAGTTCATAAAAATAAAATAAGAAGTGATAATATATGAATAAAACACTTGTATCAATCATTGTAATAAGTTTGATAATAATTTCAACTACACTGCAGATAAATGCTCTAGAAATAAATCGGGAAAAGAGTGGCACAAGTACTCCTGAACATCTTAAAAATTATGAAAACGGTAATGTTGAAACAGATTACATAGATGAGAATCCATTAGTTAGCAATGAAGGTGGGCCAGATCTAATAGTTCTTGGTTTGGCTGCTTGTTGGGGATATGATTTTTATGATAATTGTGATGCGCTTTATGTTAAATGGTATGTAAGTAACATCGGAGAGAATTATGTTCAGGATGGAACTATATATTGTGATATTGCTCTTTTTGCCGATAATGAACCAAGTCCATTTTATGTTTTTACAGTTACACCGATTTCCGATACTGGCTGGACGCATTGGGAGAGCATAGGACGTAATTGGAATTTCGATTTAAATATAAGACCAGATACCATTACTGTTAAAGCCGATTATACAAATGTAATTCCTGAATCAAATGAAAGTAATAACGCAGAATCCTATGACGTTGTTTCTGCTATTAATGTTTCTGGCTATGTTTATGATAAAAAGGCTAATGGAGATCTGACCCCAATCGCGGGTTGTTGGATACTTCCAGGTCAAGGGCTTCCGATTAATGGCCAGGGAGATCGTTCTGTTACTACAAGGTCAAGTGGAGAGTATCATACGATACTTTATCCTGCTGATCAGCCCCATACCTATAGTCTAGTGGCTGAGGCTCCAGTTTCATCTTGGCAATTAAAGTTGAAAATAAAAAAATGGCAAATAAATACTACCCGAGAACTTTCGTCTGGGGATGACCTCAGAGTTGATTTTATATTTGAAGGTAGGCAACCAAGTAAACCTTTCATTCCAATTGGTAAAAGAATAGGAATAACCGGTAAATCCTATACGTTTAGAACTACTGCGTTGGATCTATACGGGGATGAAATTTATTACCTATTTGATTGGGCCGATGGAACATATAGTTATTGGCTTGGCCCATATAAATCAGGGGATATTGTAGAGGCATCTCACATCTTTACTAGGGCTGATCCTATCTACATTCATGAAATAAGAGTTTTAGTAAAAGATTCCCATGGCACATTGAGTGGTAGGTTTTCGTTTAGTGCATTAATAACCATATTCAACACTGGAGGAAGCTAGTAAAGAGACAGAGCATGAAATAAACCTTTCCTAAACCTCCTCAAACAGCATCCGTTTATCTTCTTTTCCATCATAAATAAAAAATTTACTGCATACAGTAAAGGTGCTGGGTGTAGGCCGTA
>JBFYMH010000108.1:0-11204 GCA_041305005.1 Thermoplasmatales archaeon
TAGGTTACATAATTGACATTGATGGAGACAGCATATACGACGAATTTGAAACCTTAGGCGGAAGTTTAACAAACATCACAAAACAAGCAGATGGAACCTATCTAATAGATAGTGATGGGGACGGTGACTGGGAATGGATATACGACCCACAAACAGACACACTTACGCCATATTCTTCCGGAGCATCTGGAGAAACATCTGTAAAAGATAACACAATATGGTACGCACTAGTCGCAGGAACTATAATAGCGATACTAGTCATACTACTAATCTTCATTGCAACAAAAAAGAAAAAAGGGAAATAATTTTTTCCCACTTTATTTTTTTAATTCTCTTTTTTAGAAAACTTTTTTTTCCAAATAAAACTAATAACATAAGTAAAAACAACACTAAAAACAAGTAACAAAACTGGTGTAACAACACTCTGCAAAAGCCCAAAATCAACTATAAATAACACACCAAACGAAACAAGCATAACACCAGACAGCAGCTTCAAAACACGACCATGCCACTCACTGATTTTAATATGTCCAAGAGTAAACACAAAAATAAGGACTATAATAATCAACGGAATCACATAAACAATGTTATAAAAAAATATGTATAAATAAGAATCAAACATAGACAGATTATAAGCTCTAAGTTGATTAGTAAACACAAGCGGAAAACCAGAGGTGCAGAGAAGCTCATAAAAGTTAACAGTAGCAGCAAGAACAACTGTACCAAAAATAACGGCGGTGATCTCAGGGTGTTTAACAAGGTCTCTCATCCTCTTAAACAAACCAGGTGTGGTCTCATCAGGTATGCTAAGGGAAACACCTTTTTTAAAAAAGAAGAAATCCTTTATATTAATAGCACCAAGAACAACCACTATACAACCTAAAATAAGTGTGAGAACACCAACAAACCCACCAGCTACCACAAGAGTATTATACAAAACAAACATGAAAAGATAATACCACAAACCAGAAAAAAATATGAAAACGCCACCAACCAAAAGCATACGCTTACGAGAACGGGCATACAACATAAGATTCAAAAGGAAGATCAAAATAAAAAAAGCACAGGGATTAAAACTATCAAGAGCACCAAGAACAACAGTCAGAACAGGTAGAGAACTACTAGAAACATTAATAGTCATATGCAAACCAAAAAAATCAATAGCAATAAGATCACCACTCCAAGTCTGATTAGGAGCTGTACCATTTAGATAAGCATCAATCACTCTACTAAGATCAGCAACAGTTATATTCGGTTTAAGAAGCAACGTAGAATTAGAGTTGTTTTTAACTAAAACAAAGGGAGTATATGCTGAACTGTAGTTTTTTTTAACGGCTTGATACTCTTTTTGATTGGTTGTATTTTTAGCGATATCCTTCCAATTAACAGTGATTTTATCTTGATATTTTTCTGCTGTCTGGTTTATAATTGGATATTTCGCTCTGCAGCTACCACAGTTGCTGCTATAAAAAAAATCAACGGTTATACCATTATCAGCCAGAACTGATTGAGCAATAAAACTGAACAAAACAAAAAAAACCGCAAAAAACAACAACTTCTGGCAATAGCTTTTTCTCATAATTTTTCATCCAAAATAACAACACCAGATAAAAACCTATTTATTTCACAAAAAATGTTTTTAGGAGAGATTAGGGTGGGCTGAGGTCCGAAGAGGTTAGCTTCGAGAAATAGTCCCGCCACAATCCCTCTCTAAAAAAGCCAACACATATATGTTTTTAAACCTTCCCACCAATTATCGACAATTGTCTAATATTTTTACAACAAACAAAAACAGAATTAACAAATCTAAAAAACAGTTATTTAACAGAGATTTTTAAATAATAGTAAGAGATTACGTGTGTTAACAAGTAGCCTAGATCGGAGAGGAAAAAATAATGAATAAAGAAGAAAGATGTGTACTAACAAGTGTAATTGAAACAGAAATGGAAATATTAAAGAGACATATTCATGTGCTAAAAGTATTAAAAGAAAACCAACCAATGGGGATAATAAAACTATCAGAACTAACAAAATACCCACAGCATATGGTAAGATACTCATTAAGAATACTAGAACAAGATGGAATTATAGAGCCATCACCACACGGGGCAGTAACAACAGAAAAAGCATCTAAAATCGCAGTCACACTAAAAAAATCACTAAAAAGAATGAGCGAAACATCCGAAGAAATGATAAAAACACTTGGATAAAAAAGATACATAATAAGCAAAAGTTTTATTCATATAAATTATGCCGCGGTAACTCAGCAGGGAGAGTGCACGGCTGAAGACCGTGATGCCGAGGGTTCGATCCCCTCCTGCGGCACTTTTTTGTTTTTTTCTCCTGTTAGGTGTGTTGTTAATTTAAGGGAAAGATATTTAAACTTACAATATATGTATGAAATTATGATACAGTTGTATCAAAAAATCAAACAGCTGACTATTTTAAAATTATTCCTAGAGAATCCTCACAATAGCTATTACCTTAGAGAATCTGCACGGCTGTTAAAAATGGATCCGATGACTATAAAACGAGCACTTACCTTGTTCGTCGCAGATGGAATATTACTCAAAACCGAGGAGAAAAATCAAATCCTCTACAAAGCAAATATTGAATCACCTGCTTGCCGATATCTAAAAATCTCCTATAATCTTTCATGGCTACAGAAGAAAGGAATAGTTGAATTTCTTAACCGCCATATGAACACAGTCACCTCGATTCTTCTATTTGGAAGTTATGCAAAAGGAGAAAACGACAGTGAAAGCGATGTGGATATCCTTACAATTTCACTTTCAAAAAATACACCAGTAGTTGAGTTATCAAAATTACTTAAGCGTGATGTGAACCTCATTAACTTTACACCAGCGCAATGGTCACAACAAGCAAAAACCAATAAAGCATTCTATCTTGACGTAATCCTTGATGGGATCGTATTATATGGAACGAAGCCGGTGGTTTGATGAAAGCAAGCGAATGTTTTCAGAAACGTTTACTACGCAGAACAAAACCAGATCCGCTTAAGGTAACAAAAGCATTGGAAATGGCTGAGATGAAAAAGGAACGTGCCCGAGACCTCTTTGAGAACGACTTTTTTGAGGAATCCATTGTATCATCCTATACAAGTATGTTCCAAGCAGCTCGTGCGCTCTTGTTCCATGATGGGATCATCGAAAAAAGTCATGCCTGTGTTGTCGCATACCTCAAATAATATTACTCGTCAGAATTAGGACAAGATAAGATTAATTGGTTAGATACTTATCGACTGGAGCGTCATGAGTCATTCTACGGGCTAGAAAAATCTAATGTCGATGAAAACGAAGCAGAAGATGCACTTGAGAAATCTGAAAAATTCCTCGAATCAGTTCAACAAATTCTTAACATACATTAAGTGAAAATCGGGGCGGACATTTCACTATAGATTGTAATCCTCTCCGTGGCACTCTAGAACATTCTAAACGTAATATTTTTAACGAACTCCAATATTCTTTCTTATATGAAAGAACAGTATCATATTTTCTGGGAACTTATTCTGGTTATCGCATCGGTTTTTATCTTCAGAAGCCTATGGCTTCTTCTCGATACCTATTTTGGATATTCTTTGTTAATTCCCTTTCTTATAACAGGGATATTGCTATCGATACCACCATTATTCATATTGAATAGACATCTGAGGGAAGGAAGAAAAGATAATCAATAAAGCCCAATCATTAGGTTCTATTCATCTTACTTTTTCAACTTATCATAACACTCTTTACAAATAGGGCCATAAACTTTATGGTTATAAAGATCACAAGCAGGAAAAAACCTTCTACATTGATGACAACGCCTTTTACTCTCACTTTTACCACACATAAAATCTCAAAACACTAAAAACAAATAGTTGTTTATAAAACCCACTCAAATAATATAACAATCTAACCTATAATAACTCCAAAATCTTATATACCAAATATTTGTTACTATCAAACGGGATGCAAGGCATAACCCACTAAAGATCAGGGTTAATGCTAAAAAAAAGATGGGAAGGGATGTGGTCTGCACCTTAAAGAAATTCAAATGGAAAATTTCAAATCATTTGGAAATAAATTAGTTGTACCTTTTTTCCCGGGTTTCACAGCAATAACAGGTCCAAACGGGTCAGGGAAAAGCAACATAGCTGATGCGATACTATTTGTTCTAGGGCCTAGAAGCTCAAAAGTAATGAGAGCAGGCCGGCTAACAGACTTAATTTTCAACGGCGGGAAAAAACACAAAAACCCTGCGAAATACTGCAAAGTGTCTTTAGTTTTTGACAACAAACATAGGAAACTACCGGTTGAATCAGATGAGGTAACACTAACGAGAATGATAAAAAGAGCTCCACTAAAAGACAACCCAGATAACTACTATAGTTACTTTTACATAAACGACCGTGCAGCATCTTTTTCAGATTTCATAAACCTACTAGAACACGCCCGCATATCAGGAGACGGCTACAACATAGTAAAACAAGGTGATGTAACCAACCTCATAGAGATGGGGTCTGTTGATAGAAGAAGAATAATAGATGGGATAGCAGGAATCAGCGCCTTCGATGATGACGTTAAAAAAGCAGAAAAAGAACAACAAGACGTAGACGGCAACCTAGAACGCATAAGCATCATACTAGGTGAGATATCAAGTCAGATACGACAACTTAAAAACGATAGAGACAGTGCCTACAGATACAAAGAACTGAAAGATAAACTATATGAAACAAAAGCAAAGATAGCTGTAAAAAAGAAACAAGAAATAGAATCACAGATATCAGAAATAACCCAACAAATACAATCGTATGATACAGAAAAAACTAAACTAGAAGAAAAAAGCACGGAACTCAAAGATGAATATACAGAATCCCAAAACAAACTAGAAGAACTAGAGAAAAAAATCGGAGAAGTGGGCGGAGACGAAGTAAAAGAAATCAAAACAAAAATCGACTTGGCACGGGCCGAGGAAATAAAAGTAGATGAGAGGGTTAACTACTCAAATGATGAGATTAAGTCACTACAAAACGATGAAAAAGAACTAAGAATCAATTTAGAGGCAATGGAAAAAGAACTAGAGGAAAACACACAACAAAAAGAAGACATAACCAAAAAATTAGAGGAAAAACAAACAGAACTAAAACAAAAAGAAACAGAACTAAACGATTTAAAAGAAAACATCGCAAAATCAGATGACAAATCCATGGACTTAACAAAAGAACTCATAACGATGCGAGAGGAGTACAACGAAAAACAAAGCACAGTCCATGAGTTTAAACTTAAATGTGATAGGATAAACGAAAAAATTGGTGCATTGGATTTACAAATAGCTGAAATGCAGGAAACCAAATCAACCTATGAGTTTGAATTAAAAGACATCGATTGGCAAATAAGCGAAACCGGTAAAGAACATAGTGAGAAAAGCAAAAAAACAAAGGACATTGAGAAAAAAATTTTCGATAAAAAGAAACGCGAAGCAAAAATCACAGAAGACCTTGCTGATTTAGAAAACGCTATAAGATCGCTTCAGCGTGAACAATCAAAACTACAAGCAGAATATGATGCGATACAATCTGTTCAAGGCAAATACAACCAGACTGTTAACGAGGTTTTAAAAGCAAGAGACAACGGCTCACTGAAAGGCATTCATGGTACAATAGCTGAACTCGCAAAAGTTGATGGCAAATACGCTGTGGCTATGGAGATAGCAGCTGGTGCTAGAATGCAGTCCGTAGTAGTTGATGACGATGAAACAGCAGCAAAAGCAATCCAGTTCCTACAAAAAGAAAACCTTGGCAGAGCAACATTCCTGCCCTTAAACAAGATGGTTGCTGGTAAACCACGCGGCAAAGCACTGATGGTAGTTAAGGATCCAAACTCTCACGGTTTCGCAATTGATGTTGTAAAATTCAAAAAAGAATACGAGGGAGCATTCTGGTATGTTTTTGGTGACACAATAATTGTTGATAGTCTAAACGATGCAAGGCGTCTAATGGGTGGCGTCCGCTTGGTAGACCTCAAAGGTGCTTTAATTGAGGCAACCGGTGCTATGATTGGTGGGAGCATCCCAAAAACAAGGCTTTCATTCAGCAGCGTTGACAGGGCTAAATTGGATGAAATATCCCAGAAACTACAAACAGCCATACAAAACCAGGATCAATTGTCTGAGGAAATCACAAGCCTAAAGAAAGAAATCTTGGAGTTGGAAAACAGCCTTGGTGGTTTCAGAACTGAGATTGATGTTGATGCACAGGCTAAAAACCTAGATGTCCGCAAAAAGGAGTTCACAGGCAAACTGGACATCTTGTTGAAAGACCTGGGCGCCAAAAACAAAGAAAAACAAGAACTAGAAAACGAGAAAAACGGTATTGTTTCAGAAATTGAGAAACACGAGAAACGTATACAAGAGATAGACAAGATAAAAGAAGAAAAAGGCGGCCTACTGTTGAAGGGGACAAAAAAAGAACTGGCTCAACAAGCACGAACCCTGGAAAAAGATGTATCGACATTACAAGAAAACACTTTGAGTCTACGCTCAGAACAAGATTCCCTTGAGAAAAAAATAGAATTACTAGATGACAGAAAAAATGAGATTTCCACAAAAATAAAATCAATTAACAACGAAATCGAAAAACTAAAAACATCAATAAAAGATTTCAAAGAATCCAAATCAAAATACAGAGATGAGCTAAAGGCTTTGATGAACGTAGAAGAACAAATATCAGGAAAAATAAAAGGCCTGGCAAACGAACGCGATAAACTATACAAACAAAAAGTATCAGTTGAAAATGAGTTGGACAAAATCAATACTCGTCTTGAATCCTACATGGATCTAAGATCACGTGCTGAATACCGTTTACCAACACTTGAAGGCTCAATAAAAGAAATAGAACAAGAACTAAAACTATACAACGTTGAAATAACAGACAAAAAACTACCAAATGTAGAGGCATTAAAAGACACTATTAACGGCATAGAGGCAAGCATGAAAGAGCTAGAACCAGTTAACATGAGAGCTCTAGAAGAATACGAGCACCAATCAGATAGGAAAAACAAAATGGATGAAGATGTTAAGCATCTAAAAGACCAGAAGAAAAACCTTGTGAAGCTCGTAGCTGAGATAACAACAAAAAAGAAAGACAGATTCTTCGAGGTATTTGATGTTATAAACAAAAACTTCAAAGATATGTATGCACAACTATCTGAGGGTGGCGAAGCAGAACTACAACTAGAAGACCCTGAGAACCTGTTTGATAATGGATTAACTATAAAAGCAAGACCACGAGGCAAAAAAGTCCTATTATTATCAGCATTATCTGGTGGAGAAAAGAGTATCGCATCAATAGCATTCATATTTGCTATACAACGCTATGACCCAAGCCCGTTCTATGTTCTTGATGAGGTTGACATGTTCCTTGATGGCGTTAACGCAGAGATTGTATCAAGGATGATAAAAAGCAACGCCGAGTTCTCACAGTTCATAATGGTCTCATTACGTAAAGTGGTTTTGAAAGAAGCAAACCATGTCTATGGTGTAACAATGAAAGAAACAGGTGTGTCTGAGATGATAGGAAGAATAGACCCAGAAATAGTTGGACCAAAAGGAGAAATAAACCTAATTGAAGGAGGACACATACATGCAACAGCTTAAACCAGTTGATACAGATGTGATAAACCATCTGCTTTTCCATAAATCATTAATAGATGAGAAAGACGATGCATCAAGAATAAATTACTACGTAGATATGTTACAGAAAACAAACGATGGCGAATATGTGTCGATGGATAGCCCTTTTGACAGATCTATAGCAATAGCGTTTGAGCTTGTTATGAGAAACCAGCTGAACCCATGGGACATAGACTTAGTTAGTTTTTCAACAATGTACCTTAAACGTGCAAACGAAGAAAAAATTGATCTAATGACAGCAGGTCGGATAATATACATGGCGTGGAAGATACTGAAACTACAAAGCGACAACCTTGTCGTGACAATGGAGGATGCACAACAAAAACAAGAAGAACAACAACCATTTGGCTGGGAAGACATGCCGACCAGCATATGGGAAAACCTGGATGACTACTCATATACAAATCTTATAATGAAAAACCCAGAACCACCACTAGACGAACCACTTAGAAGAAACTCACAAAGAAAAGTAACACTAATAGAATTATTGGATGCATTCAACCAAGTTAGAAAAGAATCAGAGGACTATCAATTACTGGAACAACAAAGACAGGAAGAAAGAGACAGAATAGACCTATTGGCACGTGAACATATGGTTGGAACAGCGCATGAAGACCACCTTGAAGAGGACGTAATGTTAGTCTGGCAAAAAATCCAAAAATTCCCAAACAAAACCATGACCCTGCAAGAACTATGCGGGAAGAAAAAAGACAAAGAAGAACTAATAAAAAACCTCGTATCAATACTGTTCCTAGCATACGACAACAAAATAACTGTTTACCAACAGAAATTCCCATATGGAAAGATTTTTATTAAAAACATAGGATACACATGATAATGGGGAAATACAGATGGGTGTAAAAGAAAAAAGATTAGTCGAATCAGTGCTGTTCTCAGCAGGCAAACCGGTATCAATAGAAGAAATACAAGAAGCAACAAAACTCACACCAAAAAAAATAGACGAATCACTAGAAGAACTCATACAAGACTACGATGTTACACGCAAAGACGAAACATCGATGGAGATAGTAAAAGCAGGAAACAAATTCACAATGCAGATAAAGAAAAAATTCACAGACCAATCAATAATGGTGGCAAAACCAGAGATAGAAGGTAATGTACTAAAAACACTGGCGCTGATAGCATTTCACCAACCAGTAAAACAATCAAACCTACGCAGAATGATAGGCGAAAAAGTATACGAACATGTAGACGAGCTTGTTGGAATGAAACTAATAAACACAAAACCACATGGGGCAACAGAGTTGATAACAACAACCAAGTTGTTCCCAGAATACTTCGGCATAGACACAACAAGACCGGAAGAAATCCGCGAGTTCTTAGCAAAAAAAGTAATAGGTGACATAAAACAAACAGATATCACAATAAAAAAAGAAGACAGAGAAGAGCAGACTGAAAAACAATAGCTTATATTTTTCATAGAAAACTATTTTAATCATATTAGGTTTTTATAATTAGAATTTAAAGGAGGCAAAAATGAGAAAATTATTAATTATAGCAATATGTGTTTTGTTTGCTAGTGTATCCATAGCAACAGCAATGCCATTCTCAATTGAAAAAACACAGACACAGATTTTGGCTCAAAGTGGTACTTTCGATGGAACAATAGGTTACAGAGCGCAGGGAAACTGGACAGCGGTTGGAACAATCAATGGAACCTACGAACAAAGAACCCGAGGTTACAGATTTGATGGCACATGGACATTACAAGGACAAAATCAAACATTCGCAGGAACAATGAGAGGCGTATTCGGAAGGCGTATATTGATCGGAAGAGTCACAGCAGAAGGATACAACAGAACCTTGCCAGTAATTGGATTCATCGTCTTTAAAGAAGGAAACTTTGGCGGACGGTTCATGGCACCGATTGGTCCTGCACTTTACTTCAAGGGTACATACAATTAAAACCCACTATTTTTTCTTTTTTTATAATATTCTTAGTTTCAAGAAAAGTATATTTTATCCGTTCATAATTTTAAACAAAAATAATTTTTGGTAAGAGTTGTAAAGAAATCAGGTAACAACTGTACAACAAGTCGTTTATAAGGAAAAAAGCAAAGTATAACATAGAGCTGTTGGAAATGGGGAGAAAAAATATTTTTTTCCATCCTTTCACCTCCTCTCTTCCTCTCCAAACTCCCCAATCCAACATCCTCTAAAAACCAATTTTTTTTGTCTTTAAGCATATGTTTATAAATATCAATCTCTTATCAATCGTTAATTTTGGGGTGGTAAAAATATGGAAAACATATCTAGAAAAATATTGATTTTTTGTATAACGCTGTTGTTTATCGGAACCGCAATTGTAACATCAATAGAAACTAAAACAAGTATGACACCATCAGAGCCAGTTAAAATACAGGTTTTAACAAATGGTTACCCTGTTGAAATAAAATACACAATAAATGGTTTCAACAAGATACCGGTTAGAATAGACGGCAAAGAATACACACGTATTACTCTAGGTGAAGAGTCAAATATTTTGATAAAAGGAGCACCTGATTTACCAAACATCTGCCGAAGCATAATAATACCTGACAATGCTCAAATGAAAATAAAGGTTAAATCATCTTCATACAAAGAATACAAAGATGTTCTTGTCTCACCATCAAAAGGCAACCTGTTGCGAACAATAAATCCAGATGATGTACCATATGAATTTGGAAAAATTTACAAAATTGATAGATTATACCCAAATAACATAGCTGAACTTAATGAACCATACATGCTAAGAGATTTTCGCGGCCAAGTCATAAAGATAAACCCAATACAATACAACCCTGTTAAGAAAACCCTCCGAGTCTATAATGAGATAACTGTGGAGGTTTACCAGGATGGAACAAATAGCGTTAATTCCATAGATCGTGATAATCTACCTGCTAAGCTTCAAACTGATTTTAAACAAATATATGAAAATCATTTCATAAACTTCAACAACCTGGGACGTTACACCCCTGTAGAAGAACAGGGAAACATGCTTGTTATTACTTATGACAACTTCTGGGATCAGATGATACCTTTTGTTGAATGGAAGAACATGAAAGGCATTTCAACAGAGATGGTAAAAGTATCAACAATAGGTGATGCTAATGCAATCAAAACATACATTGCGAACTACTACAACGATAATGGATTAACATTTGTATTACTTGTTGGAGATGCTGCTCAAGTACCACCCTACATTTATAGTTACGCAGCATCAGACCCGAGTAACACGTACGTTGTTGGTAGCGACCACTACCCTGACTTGTTTATCGGTCGTTTCTCAGCAGAAAATACTGATCAGGTTACAACTCAAGTACAAAGAAGCATCGAATACGAGCGAGATCCACAACCCGCTGCCGAATGGTACACAAAAGGAATAGGAATTGGCTCTTCACAAGGTCCCGGGGATGACAACGAAATGGATTATCAACACATAAGAAACATACGTACACAACTTCTCGCTTACACATACACACTTGTTGATGAACTTTATGATGGTTCCCAAG
>JBFYMH010000109.1:0-8004 GCA_041305005.1 Thermoplasmatales archaeon
TTCCCCTGCATTTTTAGTTGTTTTTATTAAGAAAATAACAGATTTTAAATAAGGAAACTAGATAAGTGGAATCAAAATTATCAGATAATATTAAAAAATTATATATAGTATAAAGAGTTAACAATAGTTAATTTACGTGTGATATCTGATGAGCATAGTGGATTTAACTTCTATGGGGGAGCCACAATCAGAGCTAAGAAAGGAGATAAATGACCGTCTATCAAAACTAAAAGACGAGATCTCTGATTACTGTTTCCAATGTGCTAAATGCACATCTGGTTGTGAGGCACACAAGTTGCTTGAGCTTGAGCCACATAAAGTAGTTGCTCTTCTAAAAAGAGGACTTATAAACGAACTAGTAAACTCCGATGTTATCTGGACATGCATGAGTTGTTTCAAATGCAGAGAAAGATGCCCACAAAAAGTTGCACCAGTTGAGATCCTTTTTGCCCTGAAAAACATGGCAGTAGCAACTGGTAAACAGATACCGGGAAAATACACTGCAATGCTACAATCTATTCTTTCAACCGGTCTTATACAAGATACACAACAAGTTACAACAAAAACAAATAAAACAATTAAAAGAGAGGATATTGGACTCCCTGCTCTTTCTAAACCAATGGATGCTGCCAAGTTTCAGGCTGGTATAATGAAAATAGCTATGGAGAAAGTTTAGTAATATGAGCACGAAAAAGAAATACTCTTTATTTCCTGGTTGTCTGATGCCAACTGAGCAATATGCCTACGAGCTTTCTGTTAGAGAAGTTTTACCACTACTTGATGTTGAGCTATTGGACGTAGATGACTTTTCTTGCTGTGGCGAACCAATGAAAAGTGTGAATCAGCTACTTACGATATATCTTTCTGCACGGAATTTAGCTATCGCCGAGAAACATCACCATGATTTGTTTGTGCCCTGCCCTATGTGTCATCTTGCACTTAGTGAAACTAAACGCATCCTTGATGCAGACCAGTCTATGAAAGAACGTGTAAACGTTATGCTATCTGCCGAAGGACTAACATATCATGGTAAAATTAATGTTGTTCACACTGTTGATTTATTGCATGATCACATCGGTTTAGAGGCAATTAAAAATAAAGTTAAAACTCCTCTTAGTGGTCTGAAAATCGCTGCGCATTACGGTTGTCATCTTATACGGCCCAGTGAAATAGGACGTCCTGATGATTCTGAGAACCCTCAGAAAATAGAGGCTATCCTTAAGGCGATTGGAGCCGAACCTGTTGATTATGCCCAGAAATTAGATTGTTGTGGCGCTCCACTTCTTGCTAATCTCCCTGAGTCTGCTTTGACAAAGACAGGACAAAAACTTCAAGCTGTTCAAGACCAGGGCATTCAGGGTTTTGTTGATGTCTGCCCATGGTGTCATAAAATGTTTGATTCTAGGCAGACAAAAGCTGGTGAAACTGTTGCCGCGAAACTAGAGGTCCCTGTTCTGTATCTAACTCAACTACTTGGTTTAGCACTTGGAGTAAACAGCGAGAAACTTGGTTTGGATTTGAATCTCAGCCCTGTTGAAAAACTAGTTTTTAAGGAAGGTAAATAATCCATGCGACGGATTGGCGTCTTTGTTTGTCATTGCGGTATAAACATAGCCCAAACTGTTGATGTAGAGGCTCTCACAGAATATGCTAGTCATCTAGACGGCGTAGTTGTCGCTAAACATTACAAATACATGTGCTCTGATGTGGGCGCGACTCTTATAAAAGATGCTATAAAAGAATTCAAACTCGATGCTGTTGTCGTAGCATCATGTTCCCCGCGTATGCATGAACACACGTTCAGACGCGTTGTATGTGACGGTGGTGTAAACCCATATAGATTGGAGATTGCTAACATACGCGAACAATGCTCTTGGGCTCATACAGATAAGGAAAAGGCGACAGAGAAAGCAAAAGCTTTAATTCGCAGCTCGGTAGGAAAAGCCCATTTACTTGAGCCACTGAAAACATCTACACTTAAGGTCACACCTGAAGCACTTGTTATAGGCGGCGGAATAGCCGGCATCCAGACCTCGCTTGATCTTGCTAACGATGGCTTCAAAGTTTACCTTGTAGAGCGTGAACCTAGCATAGGCGGACACATGTCCCAGCTTGACAAAACATTTCCAACTCTTGATTGCTCCTCATGTATACTTACCCCTAAGATGATGGAGGTTGCAAACCATCAAAACATAGAGTTACTGTCGTATTCCGAGGTAGTTGGCGTTGAGGGCAGCATAGGTAATTACACTGTTAAAATAAAGAAGAAACCACGTTATGTTGATATTGATAAATGTACTGGCTGTGGTGACTGTGCAACTGCCTGCCGACTAAAAGATAGAATCGTGAGTGAGTTCAACCAGGGCATGGGTAAACGTGGTGCTGCCTACATGCCGTTTCCACAAGCAGTGCCGTTGAAATATACAATTGATTCATCAAAATGTCTTTTTTTAACCAAGGGAAAATGTGGAGATGAACCTCTTTGTAAGAAAGCCTGTGCACAGGGTGCTATTAACTTCGATCAAAAAGAGGAGATAGTTGAAAGAAAAGTTGGTGCTATAATTGTTGCAACTGGTTACGATTTAATGGACCCGGCTAGTCTTTATGAATATGGTTATTCAAAATCAGATGATGTTATCACTACCCTGGAACTTGAGAGACTTATCAGCTCATCTGGACCAACCAAAGGCGAGATTCTACGCCCATCTAACCAGACCAAACCAAAGAGCGTAACATTCATTCTATGCGTCGGCTCACGTGATGAAACACAATGCACATGGTGTTGCCGCATAGGTTGTATGACTGCTTTAAAACACGCTTATCTTCTCCGTGAAAAACTTGGTGAAGACGTAGAAATCAATGTTTGTTACAATGACATCCGCTCATATGGTAAAGGTTATGAAGAATTCTACAGGAAAGTCCGCGGTCTACATACAAACATGTTCCGCGGCAGGCCATCTGAAGTAAGAAACATGAAAGACCATCTAAAGATAGATATTTTTGATACAACAACAAATAAACTTTTTGAAATTAAAACAGAACTAGTTGTAATAGTGCCAGCAATGGTTCCACGAAAGGATACAATTGATTTCGCTCGTATGCTTCGCCTTACATTAAGTGGTGATGGTTTCTTCCTTGAAGCCCATCCAAAACTTCGCCCTGTTGACACCTTTGTAAATGGTATTTTCATAGCTGGTTGTTGCCAGGGGCCAAAAGACATACAGGATACTGTGTCGCAGGCTAGCGGTGCAGCCTCACGCGCAGCAACCATTTTATCAAAAGAAGAAATGGAAATCGACCCGTTGATAGCTGCTGTTGATGAAGAGATATGCACCGGCTGTGGTATATGCGTAGAAGTATGCCCATACGAGGCAAGAACATTGAACGAAAAAACAAGGATTGCTGAGGTTAACGAAGCATTGTGTGCAGGCTGCGGTGGTTGCATCTCTGCCTGCCCAAGCAATGCATCTATCCACAAAAACTTCACAAAAAAACAGCTTTTGAACATGGTAGACGACATAATGTGAGAGTTTTAAATGGCAAAAGAAAAAAAACCTAACACTGCTCATGCCCAAAAACATGGTTCAGTTTTGGTGATAGGTGGAGGCATATCAGGTATACAATCCTCTCTTGATTTAGCAGATGCAGGATTCAAAGTCTACCTCCTAGATCGCGGTTTGAGCATCGGCGGTACGATGACTCAACTAGACAAAACATTCCCAACAAATGATTGTGCGATGTGTATTCTTGCACCTAAACTTGTTTACACAGGACGACATGAAAACATAAAAATAATAACAAACGCAGAAGTATCTAACCTAGAAGGGGAAGTAGGCAACTTTCATGTAACAATAAAGAAACACCCGCGGTACGTAGACTTAGAAAAATGCAATGGTTGTGGAGATTGTGTAAGCCACTGCCCAGTATCTATGTTATCACATTTTGATGAAGGACTAGCACAACACAAAGCGATTTATCAGCCATTCCCGCAGGCTATACCAAATGTTTTCGCAATAGCAAAAAACGAGGGAAAATCACCTTGTAGAATCGCCTGTCCCGCAGGATTAAACGCACAGGCTTTCATAACACTGGCAGCACAAGAAAAATTCGCAGAGGCATTTGAGCTGATCAAAGAAACTATACCAATACCTGGTTCAATGGGCCGTATATGCTATCACCCATGCGAAACCGAATGTAACAGAAAAGACATAGAAGAACCTGTTTCCATTTGTAGCATCAGGCGATTCATAGCTGACTACGTTTACGAGCACCCTGACGTTCTAACCGAGTACAAGAAAACAAGAGAAGAAAAACAAAAAGATAAAGAAACAAAGAAAAAAAGAGGTGACGACCAGAAAGTTGCTATTATAGGCTCTGGCCCAGCTGGCATAACAGCCGCATATGATCTTGCTAAAATGGGCTATAAACCAACCATCTTTGAGGCAGAAAAATACAACGGCGGCATGTTACACTACGGCGTCCCAGATTACAGACTACCAAAATCTTATATCGACAAGGAAATAGATAACCTCTGCAAAGAGGAACAAATTGAGATTAAAAACAACCAGAAACTAGGCAGAGATTTTACAATTGATGATCTTAGAAAACAGGGATTCAAAGCAATATTTGTTGCAATTGGCGCACATAAAAGCCGTGCTGCTGGTGTTGAATGCTGCACAGGCACAGATACTTGCGTACTGGAGGGTGTCGAGTACCTAAAACAATTTAGCAGAGAAATGATAGCCCCTGGCTACTTCAAAGGTAAAAACATACTTGTGATCGGCGGGGGTAACGTCGCCATGGACTCGGCTCGCACTGCTAAACGACTCGGTGGTAACGTTATAGTTCTCTACAGAAGATCATTGAAAGAAATGCCTGCTCATAAAGAAGAAATAAAACAGGCACAAGAAGAAGGCATTGCTTTTAGTTTCTTGACAAACCCAATAAAACTACATAAAAAAGACAAAGACACATTTCTACAATGCACTAAAATGGAGCTGGGAGAACCAGATTCTTCAGGTAGACGAAAACCGATTAAAATCCATGACTCAGAGCATGATGTATTGTGTGACTACGTAATATTTGCAATAGGACAGGAAATAGACTCAAAAATAGTTGAAGAAAGCAATATAAATTTATCAAAATCAGGTTTCATAGACGTAGATCCTATAACATTACAGACATCAAAAGAAGGCGTATTTGCTGGGGGAGATGCTGTTACCGGCCCAGCATCCGCAGTAGAAGCAATTGGTGCCGGTCATAGAGCAGCGGTTTCAATAGATCGCTATCTAAACAAAGAGGATCTAAAAGAAGGTAGAGAAGAGACACAAACAAAAAAAGCTGAGATACCAAAAGATGCACCAAGGTTCCAACTCCCACGCGAATGCTCAAATCTTCTACCAGCCGATGAGCGAATAAAATCATTTGCAGAGGTTGACCAAGGTTACACAAAAGAACAAGTAGTTCGTGAAGCCCAGCGTTGTCTAAACTGCGCTGGCTGCTGCGAATGCCTGCAGTGTGTCCTGTATTGTGGCCGTGATGCAATAGATCATAACATGAAAGAAACAACTGAGACTATCGATGTCGGGGCGGTTATAATATCGCCGGGTTTCGAAGAATATACTCCACCAAAAGCTGATAGCTATGGTTACAGGGTTTACCCAAATGTTCTAACAAGCATAGAATTCGAGCGTATGCTCTCAGCATCAGGACCATATAAAGGCCATATCAAACGTGTTTCTGATGGCAAACCTCTGAAAAAAATTGCTTGGCTGCAATGCATTGGTTCACGTGATGAGAGCTGCGACAAAAAATATTGTTCATCTGTTTGCTGCATGTATGCTACAAAAGAGGCTGTGATTGCAAAGGAACACGAACCAGGTGTAGAGACCCACATCTATTATATGGATATGCGCTCATTTGGAAAAGATTTTGACAAATACTTTACACGTGCTCAAGATGAATACGGCGTTGTTTACAGACGCTGCCGCATACCAAAAATTGAACAAGACAGAAAAACAAAGAACCTACTAATAAGATATGTAGATGAAAAAGGTGATTTGAAAAACGAAACATACGATATGGTTGTTTTATCTGTTGGTTTACAACCATGCTCAGCGCTTGGTGACCTAAGCAAGGTTCTCGAAGTAAACCTTAACGAATATGGTTTTATTCAGACAGATCCTTATGACCTTGTTTCCACTTCAAGAGAAGGCATCTATGCATCAGGAACTGTAACAGAACCAAAGGATATACCTGAGAGTGTTACGCAGGCGTCTGCAGCTGCAGCAGAAGCAGCAAAAACTATTACAGATGCTCGTGGAACAGAAATAGTAGAAAAAATTTATCCTCAAGAAAAAGATTCGAGGACTGATTTTCCACGCATCGGTGTTTTCGTTTGTCACTGTGGAATAAACATCGCTGGCGTCGTTGATATAAAGAAGGTTGTCGAATCCGCAAAAAAACTGCCTTTTGTTACTTATGCTGATGATAGTATATTCACTTGTTCACAGGATGCACAAGAAAAAATTAAGGAAAAAATAAAAGAGCTAAACCTAAATCGTGTTGTCATTGCATCTTGTACTCCTAGGACACATGAGCCTCTTTTCCAGGATACCTTGCGTCAGGTTGGTTTAAACCCGCATCTTTTTGAAATGGCGAACCTCCGTGATCAAAACTCATGGGTTCACAAAACAGATCCTGATAGTGCTACTGACAAAGCAATCGATGCAGTTCGTATGGCTGTTGCAAAAGCAGCTGATTTGTATCCTGTTCATCATATGCAGATACCTGTTCTATCAAATGCATTAGTTATCGGTGGTGGCATAGCTGGAATGACAGCTGCCCTCTCAATAGCTGACCAAGGCTACAAGGTATATCTAGTTGAAAAAGAACCTGAGCTGGGTGGTCATCTCAAAGACATCTATTTAGGCGCCCATGGCGAGAAACCGCAGGAACTTCTAAAACAAAACATAGAACGAGTTACAAACCATCAAAATATAGAGATTTTCACTAACACAACAATAGAGCAATTCTCAGGTTATGTTGGTAATTTCAAAACAACGCTTAAATCAAAGAAAGGAAAAAATCCAACTACAGTCGAGCACGGTGTTGTAATTGTTTCAACAGGTGGTTTACCATATGAACCAAAAGAATATCATTACAAGAAAAACAAGGATGTTCTTACACAAACTGAGTTTGAAAAGGATTTGTTTGAAAACAAATCTTATCTAAAAGATTTGAAAGAAGTTGTGATGATCCAGTGTGTTGGTTCAAGAAACGATGAACACCCATACTGTAGCCGTGTTTGCTGCTCTGAAGCTTTGAAGAATGCACTGCATTTCAAAGAAATCAACCCAGATGCTGCCGTTTATGTTCTATATAGAGATATTAGAACATATGGTTTCAGGGAAGATATCCTCTACCAAAAAGCTAGAAAGAAAGGTGTTCTTTTTGTAAGATTTGATGAAAAAGATGAACCAAAACTTACAGTTGATGATGGCAAAATAAATGTAAAAGTTGATGAGACGATACTTGGTCGTGAGCTTCATCTACATCCTGATAAAATTGTTTTAAGCGCCGGTATAGTTCCGCAGGATAACACAGTTCTCGGGCAGCTTCTGAAGATTCCATTAAATGAGGATAAATTTTATTCAGAGGCCCATGTGAAACTACGCCCTATTGACTTCTCAGCCGATGGGATCTTCCTGTGTGGTCTTGCTCACTCACCGCGTTTTATAGAGGAAGCAATTCTCCAAGCTAAGGCAACTGGTGCACGCGCAGCAACAATTCTATCAAAGAAGTTCCTTGAAACAAAGGGAAACATTGCTCGCATAGTATCACGTAACTGTGCTGGTTGTCAACTCTGCGTTGAGATATGCCCATATGATGCTATAACTTTTGATGAGGACAAAAAAATAGCTATAGTTAACGAGATCCTCTGTCAGGGTTGTGGTGCTTGTTCTGTTGTATGCCCAAGTGGTGTTTCACGGCAGAACACATTTA
>JBFYMH010000110.1:0-3977 GCA_041305005.1 Thermoplasmatales archaeon
TCTTTGAATGAGATGAGCGGACTTGCTAGAAAAATGAAGTACACAACCATATTTTTCTTGATAGGTCTATTGGCAGTCTCTGGTATACCACCTATGAATGGTTTCGCCTCAAAACTTCTCATCTATGAATCAACATATCAGTTGAACCCGATAATATCAATCATTGCCATACTAGCAAGTATAATGCTTCTAGCTGTGTTTGTAAAAGTGTTCTATTCCGCATTTCTTGGACCTAAAATATCGAAGTTTGAAAACGTTAAGGAAGTACCAAAAAGTATGCTGATAGGCATGGGAGTTATTGCAGGCATAATAATTATTTTTGGTTTATTCCCAAACATCGTGATCCAGTATTTGGTGGAGCCAGCTGCTAATGCACTGATGAGCAACACACAATATATAAGTGCTATTTTCGGAGGTGTTTAAACAATGTTTTCGTTAGAATCATTGTTAGAGACTCTGAAGACTGGCAGTGGTTTCTGGAACCCGATTGTATGGGTTGTAGCAATAACAATCATCTTTTTACTTGTGTACGTTCTTAGAGGACTTGGTAAAAAAGAGTACAAAAAAGAAACAGGACAAACACAAGCATTTCTATCAGGTAATCCCGAGTACGAAAAAGAACTTATGCACGTTAAAAGTAGCAACATGTACTGGGGTTTCACAGAGACAATGAAATCAATTTACACTGTATTAAAAAAGATGCATAACGGTAACGCTAGTGATTACGTTCTATGGTTTTTGATCATAATGGCCGTCGTATTCGTAATTGTGGGGTTGGTCTAAAATGGAGCTCGTAGAACTATCAAGAACGGCTATAATGATTATACTCGGTGCAATAGGACTAGCGGTGTTTGGCGTAATATTTGGGTTACTATACAAGGGTGTTGACAGAAAAATTTCTGCGCATATGCAGGGTCGTATAGGACCACCAATTAGACAGCCATTCAGAGATGTATCAAAGTTGTTTGTAAAAGAAAACATCATACCTGAAAATGCAATACCATGGGTTTTCAACCTAGCACCAATAGTCGGTCTTGTTGCAACCATATCTATTCTTTTGTATTTACCTATAGCAGGGTTTCAACCACTACTAGATGGATTTATTTCTTCTAAGGGAGATCTTATTTTGATTCTTTATTTATTGCTCATACCATCATTAGCAATGGTAATCGGAGGTTTTGCATCTGGCTCACCATATGCAACTGTTGGTGCGCAGAGAGAAATGGCTACCATGATAGCGTACGAGTTTCCTCTAGCAATCATAATAATAAGTTTTGCATACAGACTATACGCCCAACAAGCAAGCAATGTTTTCACGTTATCAACGATCACCACAACACCCATTTGGGGAATAGTAGGACCAATTGGTCTTGTAGGTGTCATAATATTACTACTGGCACTTGTTATAGTCACACCAGCTGAGCTCTCAAAGATACCGTTTGATGCACCAGAGGCTGAGACAGAAATAGCAGGCGGGCTTCTCGTAGAATACTCTGGTAGAAATCTTGCGATGTTCTATCTCACAGATGGCGTAAAAACAGTTGTAATGGCATCATTGATAGTAGCATTGTTTTTCCCATACAACCTGTCACCAATTTTTGGTTTCACAGAAATACCAGCGTTTGCTTTTGACATAGCGTTTTATCTGATTAAAGTACTACTAGTCATAGTATTCTCTGTTACATTGATACGTGTTGCTATTGCTCGTCTGAAAATCAACCAGATCGTTTACACATACTGGGTTTGGATCACTTTGATGGCTCTTTTTGGTTTGATACTATTAATGTGGGACCAAACAGCAATGGTACGATTTAACTGGCAACCTGTCTCTGAAATGCTAGGAATTTAAAAAATAACGTGGAATAAATATATGAAGAAACAAGATAACGATAGATTCTCTGTAATTTTTTTCATATTACCGACATTGTTTATAATAATAGGGTTACTATTTTTTCCTTTTCCACTTTCAGATGAAATAGAGCTACCTTTACTGCTTCTTCTTTTTGGCAGTCTACTTATTCTTGGCATCGGTTTTCTTATAAAAAAAGAACAAATCGCAGGCAAATTAAAAATAATCGGGTGGTTTCTTTTTGCATTTTATTGGTCAACAAGAATTAACTCATTATATTTTGCTGAAGGCGAGGACATAGTAAATGCATTCCTCTGTATCGCTGGAATTTATGTTTTATTTTATATTGCATATCACGAGTGGCTGTCATTAAAGAAAGGAGAAAAACTGGATTGTTTAAATTGGGCTGCTGGTGCTGCCGCCATAGCAGGGCTTATCTATTTTGGTGTAGAGAAAACACCTCTGGCACAATGGCTTATTGACGTTGTTGCTGTTCAGAGTGGATTGTTGCTAAATGTTTTTATTGGTAATGTAGAAGTACATCAATCTAGTATTTACTACGAGGGGAGATTCATTGTTAATATTATCTTTGCCTGTACTGCGGTACAGTCGATGGTACTTTTTGTTGGGTTAATATTACCTCTTAAAAATGTGATTATTAAACGCAAGTTTTATGGATTGATCATGACTGTAGTGCCAATCTATTTCTTAAATCTGATCCGTAATGCCTCAGTTGCTTATCTTGTAAAAGATAACCCTGATTTTTTCTTTATGGCACATAATGTAATTGGCAAGGGCGGTAGTTTAATTGCATTAGTAATTCTTCTTTTAATTGTTATAAAAGTGTTGCCTGAGCTATTTGATGAAATAATTCATCTAATTGATTTGTATAAGAGAGATGGCCCAGTAGAACGGTTTTTTAGTAAATACTTTGGGAGAAAAAAGAAGGCATGAAGATTGCTAAGGGTGCTTTGTCTTGGATTTTAGCTCCTTTAGTTTTATGTGTTTTTTTTGTTATATTGTCATTGTTTTTAAGTGATGTTTTAAATGGTGTTTTTTGGTTTTTGTCATTTATTTTGTTTTTGATGTTTCTAGTTTTTCTAGTTTTTTTTAGAGACCCAGATAGAACTATTGGCGATGGCATTGTTTGTGTTGCCGATGGAAAAATAAGAGAAATTACTAAAGATAACGATGTTGGTGATTGCACAAAGGTTTCTACTTTTATGAATCTTCATAATGTTCATGTTAATCGTATGCCAATAGATGGCACCATAACGGATGTTGTACATATCTCTGGTGCTCACATTCCTGCTTTTAAAAAAGATTCTGAGAAAAATGAGAGAGTTATAATAACAATTGATACAGTTATTGGCGTTGTTAAAGTTGTGCAGATTGCTGGTACAATTGCGCGTCGTATAGTGCCATATATAAAGAAAGGCGATAAACTAAGAAAAGGTGACAAACTTGGTATTATCAAGTTTGGTTCTCGTGTCGATTTGTTTTTACCTAGTGATAGTATTAAGTTTTTGAAGGTTGGTTTAGGCGATATAGTACTTGCAGGGGTTGATACTGTTGCAGAAATCAATGGTTAAAATGCTGTCTGTTGCAGACTTTGTTACATTGATCAATGTGTTGTTTGGTTTTTTTTCTATGATAATGCTGTTCCTTGGTGAAGTTGGGTTTTCTTTTTCTTTTATTTTGTTGGCGTTACTGGCTGATGGCCTGGATGGTATTGTTGCTAGGCGAACTAGAAAGGGCGAACTAGGCGAGTATTTTGAGGCAATGGCAGATATGACGTCTCTTGGTGTCGCACCAGCACTTTTTGTTTATGTAACATATAATAGCGATGCATCTTGCTGTGTTTATTATCACAGCTACCTAGTTGTTACGTTGGTTTTGTTTTTGTTGCTCGGCATTATACGGCTTGCTTCTTTTCATGTGATGAAGGACAAAAACTTTTTCGTTGGACTTCCCGCATCAGCTAGTACAATTATCGTAATCACCCTGGCTTTTCTTGGTATACCATTTTTGTATCTCTTGCCAGTAGTTATTGTTGTTTCTGTTGCGATGATTTGCAGCATTAAGTTCCCAAAACCAGGTTTGCGGATTGATTCGGTAGCAGCAGTTT
>JBFYMH010000111.1:0-2548 GCA_041305005.1 Thermoplasmatales archaeon
TCAGCGAGCTTATCCGGGTTAGCAACTACCTGAGGAACGCACAGCACCAACATACCATCAACGTTACTATCTGCTAGACATATCTCCATCGCTTTCTGGTAACGCTCCTCATCGCCATCCCCGATTATATCAACAGGGTTACCATGGCTCCAATGCTGTGGCAAAACCTTGTTTAGTTTCTCGATTGTCTCATCAGAGAGTTGAGCAAGTTTACCACCTTTTTCGATAACTGAGTCCGTGGCAAGAACACCAGGACCACCAGCGTTTGTAACAATCACAATGTTCCTACCTGTTGGACGCGGTTGCTTAGCAAGAATTGATGAGCAGTTAAACAAATCCTCAATATCATTCACCCTGACAATACCTGATCTACGGAAAGCAGCCTCGTAAATAGCATCCTCTCCAGCCATGGCACCAGTATGTGATGATGCAGCTTTTGCGCCTTCTTTGAAACGCCCTGATTTTATGACAATAATGGGTTTTATCCGAGCGAAACTCTTCGTAGCACTCATGAACTTCCTAGCATCGGTTATAGACTCGATATACAACACTATACTTCTCGTATGAATATCCATACCAAAATAATCTATGAGATCGCCGAAATCAACATCAAGCATAGAACCTACAGAGACGAACGAACTGAAACCAACTTTTGCTGACTGAGCCCAATCAAGAATCGAACCGCAAACCGCACCACTCTGAGAAAAAAGAGCTATATTTCCGCGCTCAGGGTTGGAGCCAATGAAAGTAGCATTCAAATTAAGAAAAGGCATGATAAAACCGACGCAGTTCGGACCAACAATCCTCATACCATACTTTTTCTTTATTTCTAAAAGTTGTTTCTCAAGCGCAACACCCTCAGCACCTATTTCCTTGAAACCAGCTGAGATGATCATTATGCCCTTTATTCCCTTTTTACCACACTGCTCCAAAATATCTGGAACGGTTTTCGCAGGGGTAAGAATAATAGCTAGATCAACAGATTTTGGTAAATCTGTAACAGATTGATATGCCTGAACACCAAGGACACTCTCGTATTTTGGGTTCACTGGGTAAACAACGCCCTCGTAACCTGATCCAATCAGATTACGGAAAACTCTATATCCTGCAGAACCAGCGGTAGCAGAAGCCCCAATAACAGCTATACTCTTAGGCTTAAAGATATTATTAAGATTCTCAACGCTCATAACAACCCACCCCATCTAAACAATGGGATAGAGGCCCTATATCTAAGAACTTCTAATAAGTTTATCGACTAGAAATCTATAGGACCCAATACGGATTAAGAATACCTTTCAGCTCAAAAACCAATCTGTCCACTTCGATAACTCGTGGATCAGGGATCTCGTCTTCTTTAATGTAATCCGCTCTGCCTAAAAGACCACACATAACATTGTAATAGGATTGAATACTACCAGAACTATCATACCCGCCGCCTAGAAGCACCAAAAGTCTATCACACCCAGCGACAGATAACTCACGCATCTTTTTAGCCATATGATAGTACGCCTGATAAGTTAGGAAAATATCTGCCAATGGGTCATCATGGTGGGTGTCAACACCAGATTGATAGATTATAATTTCAGGGTTGAACTGGTCAACAAGTTTTGGTATAATATCATTGAAAGCTTTCAAATAACTCCTATCACCAGTGCCAGGTGGCAGAGGAAGATTCACAGTAAAACCCTCTCCCTTTTCTCCACCGATTTTTTCCATACTACCAGTGCCAGGATACAAAGTACGTCCATCCTGATGAAAAGACACTTTTAGTACAGTTGGATCAAAATAATAAATCTCCTGAGTACCATTTGCATGATGAACATCTACGTCAACAACCATGAAACGCTTCAGTCTATGTTTTAATCTTAGGTACTCTATAACAACAGCTATGTCATTGAAAAAACAAAAACCAGATGAATCATTTTTACAAGCATGATGAAAACCAGCGAGTGGATTAACCATGCACTGGAACCCATCAAATAATTTTTCACCAGCTAGAATTGTACCGCCAGCTGCAAGACTGGCTGTTTCAAAAATACCAACAGGCGCTGGCGTATCAAGTGAAAGCATACCACCAGTACGACTAAGATCCTTTATTTTGTTAACATACTCTTTTGTGTGTACACGCAATAAATCTTCTTCACTAGCTTGTTTAGGTGTAAAAACTTTTAAATCTTTCAGAACACTTTTTTCTTTAAGCAGATCCATTGTTTTACCTGGTTTGTCACCAACTAGAGGATGGTCAACACCCATGTCGTATTTGTTGAAGTCTTCGTGATAGACTATTCCGATTTTCATTTGATTTCTCCTGCGGTGCACCTTATCTTTTTCCGCTATATAATTTTAGTTTTTCTTTTAAAAGTCCTTGTGTATCCATAACATTTTGTTTTTATGCCATCAAATATAGGTAACTTACCAATAACATTAAATAGTACTTATCACATAATATATTGCATGTCAATGCATCTCACGGCATTTGGCAAAATGGGGAAGTTATTATGAAAAATAAAGAACAAACACAAAAAAAGATGCTAGCAATAATCGCAAT
>JBFYMH010000112.1:0-26833 GCA_041305005.1 Thermoplasmatales archaeon
GGAGACATAGTATTTTTAGATAATGTTAGAAAATTCGCTGGTGAAACAGAGAAAAAACCTGCTGAAGAACATGCGAAATCAGAGCTTGTGAGGAACCTAGCACCATTAGCAGATTTTTATGTGAATGATGCATTCGCGGCTGCGCATCGTGCCCAGTGCTCACTAACAGGTTTCACAGCAGTGCTACCATCCTGTGCTGGTAGGCTAATGGAAAAAGAGCTCACGACCCTTGAAAAAGCAGTTAACAACCCAGCTAAACCATCTGTGTTTCTTTTCGGAGGAGCAAAATTTGCTGATGTAATAGTAACTATCGACCGTGTTCTTTCAAAAAAAATCGCTGACAAGGTACTCTTAACTGGTCTGACAGCAAATGCGTTCCTAAAAGCACAAGGTATGGATCTTGGTGAGAAAAACGAGGCAGCATTCGGTGAAGATGGCACTGCTGAATTATTTAGCGAAATAGAAAAGGTTTTTTCCAAGTATAAAAACGAGATTTACTTACCAGTTGATTTTGCCATAGAAGAGAATGGAAAAAGAAAAGAAATTGATCTTAAAGATTTACCAGCTACAAACAACCTCTTCGACATCGGTGAAAAAACAATGAAAAACTACGAAAAAGTGTTAAAGAACGCAAAAACAGTGTTTTTATCAGGCCCTTGTGGTGTTTTCGAAAACCCGTTATTCAGAAAAGGAACAGAAGAAATATTCAAGTTCATAGCCAGCTCAAAAGCATTTTCTATAGCTGGTGGCGGACATACAGTTGCTGCAATAGAGCAACTCAAAATAAAAGACAACATATCCCATGTTAGTACAGGTGGTGGTGCACTAGAAAAATTCATGATGGGCGATAAACTAGCAGTTGTTGAAGCATTAAAGAAAGCAAAGAATAATCCCATTGTAAAGTGCCAATAAGGGAAACAGTGAAATAACCCTTTTTATTCTAAGTTTTTTATTAGGGGCTGATAGATCAGCGGAAGATCGCCGCCTTCGCAAGGCGGAGGCCGCGGGTTCAAATCCCGCTCAGTCCACATAAATTTTTATTCATAGTTTTAAATTTTTTAAATAACAAATGTTAAATACCCTAGTAATATCTGATTTTACCACATTTCAACCCATAATAAAAAAAACCAAGTTTATATTGAACCACCTTGAAAAAGGAACAATATTATATCGAAAATGGTAGAAAGATATGAAGATACTGCTAATAATGCCACATTCAGGGCCAAAAAGAGGCTTTTCATCAAGATTTTCATACCCTTGTCTTACGTTGCAACAAATAGCAGGAATAACACCTAGAGAACATGAAGTTAGGATTGTTGATGAACGTTATGAAAAAATTCCTTTTGATAAAGACTATGATTTAGTTGGTATATCTTGTCTCACATACAACTCTCTGAGAGGATACAAAATTGCCGAGATATTTAGAGAAAGGGGCATATCTGTTGTTTTTGGCGGATATCACGCTTCCCTTTTACCTGATGAAGTTAAAAAACATGGTGATGCTGTTGTTATAGGTGAGGCTGAGTTAACCTGGCCTCAGTTGTTAAAAGATTTTGAAAAAGGTGAACTAAAGCCTTTCTATAAAGCAGATAGATTGGTAGAACCGGAATGTATACCTCCAGCAAGACACGATATAGGTGTTTATACATTTATGGAGGCAATCCAGGCTTCTCGTGGTTGTCCAACTGGATGTGAATTTTGTGCAATGCAAAAAGTTGAAGGACCGCAATTTAGAGGAAGGCCTGTTCAAAATATTATCGATGAAATGAAAATGATTAAAGCAAAAACAATATTTTTTGCAGATGCTTCTTTAACTATTAACCCAAAATTCACAAAACAATTGTTTACTGAGATGGCATCTTTGAACAAAAAATTCCATTGCTTTGGCAACATAAATGTTTTATCTAGAGACGATGAACTGCTAAAGATCGCAGCAGATGCCGGGGTAGATCGGTGGTATGTTGGAATTGAATCTGTTTCGCAAGAGAATATTATAGCCGCTGGTAAAAGAACCAACAAAGTAGAGGAATATGAAAAAGCTATACGTAAAGTAAAAGATCACGGTATGAATATAACGGGTTTTTTCATGTTTGGATTTGATAATGATACGCCAGAAATATTTGGTAGAACAGTTGATGCAATGAATAAATGGAATTTAGACAAAGTTTCATTTAGCATAGTTACACCCTACCCTGGAACCAGACTCTTCGAAAGATTGGAAAAAGAAGGTAGAATTATTTCCTATGATTGGTCTAGATATGCTGAAGGAAGAGTTAATTTCAAGCCCAGCAAGATGACTGAAGAGGAATTATTAAAAGGCATACAAAAAGCAGCAAATGATTTTTATTCGATTAAAAATTCTTTTAGACAAAGTTTCTTAGTTTCAAAGTCAAATCCAATAAAATCGTTTATAAACTTCGCCGATAAAATATCAATGAGATCATATTACAGAAAAGAGAAATTAGATGTTTAGGAATATAAATCTGTAGAAGACCTATGAAAATATTACTAATCTTTCCAAGGATAGAACATGGCGCTGTTTCATATAGAGATAAAGGATCACAAATAGCTGTTATTTTTGGCTATCCTGCTATAACTCTCCCACATATTGCAGCCATTACACCATCCAAACATACGATCCAAATTATTGACGAAAACTATGACGCGCTCAATTTTGATACAGATGCAGATCTTATTGGTATAACATCTCCTACGATGACTGCCCCTCGTGCATACTATCTTGCCGATGAATTCAGAAAACGTGGCAAAAAAGTTGTACTTGGCGGATGGCATGCAAGTGCCTTACCTGAAGAGGCGAAACAACATTCTGATGCTGTCGTTATAGGCGAAGCCGAAATAAGTTGGCCAATATTGTTGGATGATTTTGAAAAAGGTAAACTAAAACCGTTCTATAAGTCAACAGAAGAAATCGACATGTCCAATATTCCGCCAATAAGAAGGGATCTTCTCAAACACATGCCAATGGTTGGAGCAGTTCAATCAACCCGTGGATGCCCAAACAGGTGCGAATTCTGCGCAATAACCAGTTTTTATAACCATGGCGTAAAACAAAGGCCAGTGAAAAATGTAATAGAAGAAATAAAACAAATGCCAAATAGATTATTCCTTATGCATGACCCAAGCATTACTACTAATACTAACTATTCCAGAGAAATTTTCAAAGCGATTATACATGAAAAAATCAAGAAGGGATGGCTTGCAAATGGAAACGCAAATGTTCTAGGAAAAATCGACGATGATTTTTTACAACTCGCTAGAAAAGCTGGTTTGATAGAATGGTTCATCGGCTTTGAGTCGGTTAGCCAAGAAGCGCTCAACGGCATTAAAAAAACTGTTAACAAGGTCGAAGACTTTAAGAGAGTGATAAAACGACTACATGATTATGGCATGGCTATACAAGGCGGCATTATTTTTGGTTTCGATCAGGATACACCTGATATTTTTGATAATACATTGGAGAAGCTATATGAATGGGAGCTCGACGTATTGGAAGTGAATATTCTCACTCCTTTCCCTGGAACGCCCCTGTTTGATAGACTTGACAGAGAAGGACGTATTTTGACTCGCGATTGGTCAAGATACAATCAGGTAGACGTAGTTTTTAAACCTAAGAATATGAGCGAAAAAGAACTTTGGGAAGGTGCAAGAAAAGTTGCTAAGGAATACTACACCATACCTCGTGTAATACAACGTTTTACTCGAACAATGTTAACTTCTAAAAGGCTTTATGGCGTATTGCCAGCAGCCACCAACCTATCATTCAGACGCTATTACAAAAGAGATTTTGCTTTTTAGATAAAAAAGTTTATTTTGTCTACCAGGAAAAAAAGTATTACGAAAGGTATACCAAGTTTTCCTATTGTTAAGCCCTTGTTTCTCTCTTTTGCAGTCCATCCGTAATGGTCTAATCGATATATATGAATCCATCCGTAGCTAGTGAAAAATGCAAAGCCACCCATAAGCAGGATTTTCAATGTTTCCATGTCAATTCCAAGATGTGAAGTTTGAACGTAGAACGAACCTATGAGTGCAAAAAATGCAGCAAATGCGTACATCGCCTCATGATATAAAATACGTTCTGCGTACATGCTAAGAACTCCACCGAGAATAGCGAATACTATCACTAGCCATCCAGATTGAATTGATAAATAAATAGCTATACTTAGGAGTAAAACAGCCGAAGCAACAATCAAAAATTTAAGCATGTTTACACTAACAGTCGACATTTTCTTTCTTTCTTCTTCAGTGTAATGAAATAAATCATGAAATGCATGTGATAGAATCCAATGCGCCCAAAAGCTCCCAAAAGCTGCTAAGATAAAACGATCCAAATATATCTGTGGAGCTATAAGAGAGCCGATCAGCGAAAAAGCTCCTCCAGTCATAAAGGCCGTAAATATTGTATAACCTGAGAATGTCCCCTTTCTTTTTCTGCCGAGCTTATCTTCATTTTCCATAGTATCATTTACTCCCTATGAAATGACCGGCGCAAACATCTACCAAGATTTAATTGTTTTGAAATAAGTTTAATAAGAAGTGATTAATTAATTTTTATTTATATGAATCAGATGTACAACCCGTTTTTCCTTGGGAAAATAGCAAAACATTACTTCTACGATGCTAACCTAGTATGGACTATGAACGAAAAGCAAATGAGAACATATCAAGATAAACTACTTAGACGAATAGTGAAATATGCTTACACAGTTCCAGCCTATCATGAAAAATACAAGAAACATGGGATACATCCTAGCGATATAAAAGGTATAAAAGACATCAGAAAGCTCCCACTAATCACAAAATCTGATTTAATGGATAATTTTCCAGATGGAATAATACCTGCTAATTTTAATAAAGAAGATGGTTTTTTGGAGTCCACATCAGGATCTACAGGCAAACCTGTTTCAGTTTACAGTGATTTTTTTTCAGCTGTAAAAAGTCTAATGTTTTTCCAAAGGGTGCTTAAAGCATATGGTGGAAGCTGGAAAAAGTCAAAAATAGCCTTAGTTGTTGATTTAGATCCAGGTACGGAAGAAAATGTTGTATTTACTAAAAGTGCTACACCTTTTCTAAAAAAATTTGTCGATTTGAACAACTTAAGATACATCCACATAGACAAAAAAACAGAGGAAATAATGCAAGAACTCGACGACTTCAAACCAGATTTTCTAGGATCTGATCCGGGTATGTTTAAGAAACTTGCTTCTTTGAAAAACGATGGAAAGGGTAAAAATGTTGAGCCGAAATATCTTGTTTCTAGTTCCGCGGTACTTGATAATTACAACAGGAAATACGTAGAGAAGGCTTTCAATGCTAAAATCATGGATACTTACGGTGCTACTGAAACTGGTCCGATGACTTTTCAATGTGTCGAAAACGAGTACTATCATGTAAATCCAGATTATGTTTTTCTTGAATTTTTGGATGAAAGTGAAAAGCCCGTAGATTATGGAAAAATTGGACAGATAGTAGCAACAAAGCTCTATGGTAAAGGTACGCCGATAATCAGATACATTGGACTTGACGACCTAGCTGCTCCAATTGATGAAAGTTGCACTTGTGGTGTAAAAACACAGCTCATGGGACAAATAGAAGGTAGAAGATTTGATTCGATAGTATTATCGAATGGAAAAATGCTTACACCTCTATCTTTAACTACTATACCTCGTGCAATAATGGACAGATACCAACTATACAAAATTAAGCAATTTCAGATAATTCAACACAAAATTGATGAAATTGAGATACTAGTTGTAATAGATGAGAGACTAAGGAACGTAGGACCTTCAGTTAAGAAACTATCTGAGGAGATAAAAAAAGAATTTTCAAAAATAGTAGGGGCAGATGTGAGAATCGCAGTTAACGAAGTTAAAGATATTGAGAACCAAGGTAAAGCAGATAAAGTTAAAGTTGTGATATCTAATGTGAAAGCTAAACAGGCAGAGATCGATTAAACTTTTTTTTGTTTTTTTAAGAGAAGATAAGAGTCCATAAGCCCAAAAGATCTATTCTGAGCCATATCCTTTATAATAAATAGTTTTGAAATTTGATCTTTATCTAGTTGATTTCTAGATCCAGCGTCCTTTGAGGCCCTATAGATAACTCGAGTATTATAATTAATGCCATCATACAGATATTGAAATAAATTCGATTGATGTTTGACACCATATAATATAAAAATTACATCGAAGTCTTTAATAGGGTAATCGGTACCAAATATAGTCTTAACTGTAATATTATCTTGAAGATTATGATTTTTAATATATCTCACTGCTTTCTTCGTTGCTTGTGAGTCTATATCTATAGCTGTAATTTGTGTGTCCGTCTCTCTTGCTAGAATAACTGCGGTTGAAGGTATGGAGCCACATCCTATTACCAGTACATTATCATTTGATGTGATATTTGCTAATCTTATTTCATCTTTCACTAAGTCGTCATATATTTTGATGTAGCTTTTTGATATACTTTCAATGTTATATCCTGCTTTTTCAAAAATTATGTATAAAAAATTTGTAAGATTTTTTAATGTACCTGGGCGAAATTTGTATCCCAATTCTTCAAAAAATAATTTTTGGATATTGGAAAAAATGTGTTCAGTTTTCGTATTTGACATATCTATTATCTCTTTTTTATATGCCTTTCTTTGTTTTAAATGCGTTAATTTAAAAAGATGTTAACTATATAGGTTTAATTAATATTATCTGAGTGTGATGAGAGAGATGAAAAAGATAATGGTTGTTGATAACGAGCCAGATATCGTTGATCTTACTAGGACGGTTCTTGAGCTGGGCGGTTATGGTGTCGTGCCAGCTTATAGTGGTGAGGAATGCCTTAAGAAGCTTGACAAAGAGCCAGTCGATCTAGTTCTGTTGGATATTATGATGCCTGGTATGAGCGGCTGGGATGTTTTTAACAGAATTAAGAAGAAGCTACCAAAAGTTAAGGTTGCTTTTATGAGTGTGCTTGAAATATCTGATAAGAGGAAACAGGTTCTTTTGGACGAGGGGCTTGCCGATTATATCATGAAACCTTTTGACAAAGAAACATTACTTGGTAGGGTGGATAATATACTGAAGGACAAAGAGTAGGTCCTATGGATATGACTAAGAAGATAATGGTTGTGGATGATGAGCCCGATATATTGACCACTGTTGGGAAGATTTTAGAGTTAAGCGGCTATGAAGTTATAAGGGCAATTGATGGTAGAGATTGTCTTAGTAAGTTAAACGCGAATAAGCCTGATTTGATTCTGTTAGATATTATGATGCCTGAGATGAGCGGCTGGGATGTCGCAGCTAGGATAAAGGAGAACCCCCGGTGGAATGCAATACCTATAGTGTTTCTTACTGCTAAGGGGGATGTTATGAGCAAGGGCATGGGTAGTTTGGCTGCTGAGGATTATATTACCAAGCCTTTTGATATAAAGGATCTTAAAAACCGGGTCGAGAAAGCATTGAATAAGTAATAAAAAACGATTTTTTGTTGTTTTTGATAATGGTTGTACAACAAGCCTTTATAAGATGAAACGCCAAGTTTTATTATTAGAAATAATAACCTGAGGGAGAACAAAAATATGATTTGTAAGAAATGTAGTAGAAGGTTCGGCATCGAGGGTGTTGACTACTGGAGTATCGAACTCAGTTTGTGTTCTGTTTGTGAACCAAGTAAATAATAGGATATAAATTTTTATTTAAAAAAAATTTAGTTAATTTATGTTAACCTTTTTGTTAATTTTTTTAACATTATTTTAAAAAATAGATAGGTTTTCCTTCAGATTAATCAAGTTAATAATAAAATTTTTAGAGCCGCCGAGGGGATTTGAACCCTTGACCTGCTGATTACGAATCAGCTGCTCTACCGGGCTAAGCTACGGCGGCATCTAGGGTTTGAATATGGTTCGGTATTAAAAAATTGCCTATTGTTTTTCCGTAACATCTTTTTACCTACATATATTACCAGATTAGGATGATTGGCGGTGTTGATGAGGCAGGTCGTGGTCCTGTTGTTGGTCCACTTGTCGTTGCTGGCGTAGTTTTCGAAGACGATATTTTCCTTAAAGAAAATAAGGTTCGCGATTCAAAGAAGTGTACACCAAAAACAAGGGAAATATTGGCCGAGAAAATAAAAGCAAAAGCAGTATCATATGAGATAGTTGTTGTTTCTGCGTCCGATATAGATGATTTACGTAAGGTTATGACTTTGAATGAGTTGGAAGTCGATGTTTTTGGTAGGATCATAGATAAGTTGAGACCAGATGTTTGTTATGTTGATTCCGCTGATGTTAACGATAAACGTTTTGGTAAAGATATATCTTCTAAACTGTCTTCTAAATTAGAGATTATATCTAAGCATAAGGCCGATGATATCTATCCCATTGTTGGTGCCGCTTCCATTCTTGCTAAAACCACCAGGGATGAGCATGTGCGCAATATAGCGGCTGAGATTGAAGACAAAGTAGGTATTGCCCTTGGCAGTGGTTATCCTGCCGATCCCGTTACTATGAAGTTTCTTAGAGCCTGGGTTGATAAGTATAGGGATCTGCCTCCGTATACAAGGCGTTCTTGGGAGACTGCTCAAAAGCTTCTAAAAGATAGTAAAACTAAGAAGCTTGATGATTTTTAATATAGCAAGTCCTCTTTAGAGCCTAAATATATATTTTAGTATATACCTAAGAGTATTTTTAGAAATATACTTTAGAATATATGCAGGGAATTTACTAAAGAGTAACTTAGGCCTGGATCAAAAAAAGCAGGGAATTGGTGAATGAACCAGATTCCTGTGAATCTGGAGGTATATGTGATCCAGACCCTTTATTAGGGATGGGATGTTAATGCCATGAGCCCGGTTAAAATATTTAAACGTATCCGGAGAAAATAGCAAATTGTTAAAATGTCAAATTTGACAAAATAACATAGAAAATCAACAGATTAACTAATCTGTTGTTATCTTAATTGTTTCTAGCATCTAGATATAAGCCACATTTTCTTACGCTTTCAATAAGTTGTTTGATATCAATTGGTTTTGTTAGATAATCATATACATAGGAGCCTAATTCCATTAGTTTTTGGTGATCCTTTGTTCCTTTGCCAGTGATGATTTCTATTGCCACGTCTTTTATTAGACCACGTTTAATTATTTCTCGTATCGTATCCCATCCATCCATGTTTGGCATCATGATGTCCATTAGTATTACGCCTCGAAATCCTTTTTCCAGTTGTCTAAGGCAGTCCTCTCCACTTTCCACTGTTGTTACCTCGTATTTTTGTTTTTCAAAAATAACCTTTAGAGAGTTTAGTATGTCAATTTCATCATCAACAACCATAATTTTGTTATTCATCATCATCCTCCTCTCCACAACAATGATATATTATAACATGACAATATTTATCATTAGTTGTATATAAACCTATCTTGCAAAAATGTCAATAAGAAAAATTAAAGAAAAGAAAAAGGAATTTTTATTGGTTATTTTCCTTGAATTCCTCTAAAAATCCACAGAGAGCTTGCACGCCATCGATAGACATAGCATTGTATATAGACGCCCTCATACCACCAACGTCTCTGTGACCTTTTAAACCGATTAAGCCCTTAGCTTTTGCCTCATCGACACACTTCGCCTCAAGCTCTGGCGTAGCAAGGTTAAATGTCACATTCATCAGTGAGCGGGCCTCTTTCTTTGCAACACCCTTGTAAAAGCCATTTGATTTATCGATGACATCATAAACCATTTTTGCTTTCTTACGGTTCTGTTTCTCAACAGCAGGTATTCCACCTAATGATTTCAGATGTTCCAAAACCATCTCACATAGGTAAATAGCAAAACAAGGAGCAGTGTTATACAAAGAGTCTTTCTCCACATGAGTCTTCCATTTCAACATAGTTGGTGTATTCTCAGGAACCCTATTGATTAGATCCTCACGTATTACCACAACAGTTACTCCTGCGGGGCCAAGGTTTTTCTGAGCGCCAGCATATATTACACCAAATTTTTTGGCATCAACAACCTTATCCATAAAATTAGAAGACATATCACAAGCAAGTGGAACCTCACTTGGAACTTTTGGCAATTCAAACCATTCAATTCCACCAATTGTTTCATTACCAGTTATGTGGGCAAAAGCTGCATTGTTACTAAACTGTACGTTGCTTGGTATATATGAGAATTTTTGATCCTCTGATGATGCAACGATCTTCACTTCACCATATAATTTTGCTTCCTTGATTGCTTTCTTCGCCCAAGCACCAGTATGTACGTACTCCATTGGTTTACCTGGTAACTGCAGATTCAATGGCACCATAAAAAACTGGGTTGAAGCACCACCTTGCAGCCATAATACCTTGTAATCGTTAGGTATACCCATAAGTTCCTTAAGTAATTCAGAGGCTTTCTTATGTACCTCATCATACTGCTTGGACCTATGTGATATCTCTAAAACTGACATACCAGCTCCACGAAAATCCAATAATTCCTCCTGCGCTTTTTTAAGTACATTAAGTGGCAGAGTCGCAGGTCCTGCATAAAAGTTGTAGACACGTTTCGTCATAATTATTCACTCCCTATATTTTTTGAAACACTGTATAAAGAAAGTAGATTTAAAGAATTCGGTAAAACAGCTTTTGACAACAACTGTAAAAGACAACAGATAACGCTTGTACAACAAGTCCTTTATAAGCAGAAAAACAAAAGAGGATGTAGTGGTGAGAATAAACATGAAGATACTATTAATGAAGGCACTTAAAAACAAATTCAGCATGGAAAGAGAAGACGCAATTGAATTAGCTAAAACAGTAGAGAAAATTTTTAGAGGAAGAAAAGAAGTCGAGGATATGAACATAGACAAATACGCACGTGCCTTGCTTTACGAACTACAGAGAGAAAGACTGCTTAACCTGAGACGAGAAGAATTCAAAAAAGAAGGCAAATGGATAAGGAAATACTACTGGTCTTTTAACAACAATACCATAAAGGAAGAGGCATACAGGAAACACAGAGAAGAGAAATACAAGATATACGAAAAAATACCAAAAGAAGCCTGGCTATCACATTCACATCAGTAGTTAGTTGTTTATATCAGGCGGAGTGTAAGATTGATAGTAATTATAATAGTCTCTAACTGTTTTTTCCTTTTTTCTTTCTTCGTTAATTTCGCATCTTATATCAGCTATTATTTTGCGGAAAGAAAAAATCACTACAATGGCACTCAATATTAATACTATTAAGATAAATTGATAAATGTTTTCTCTTAAAAATGAGGTAAAACCATTTCTCATATTATAAGCAACTATTAGAAATAGTGATACCAAAAAAAATTCTAACGAGAATATGAATGTTATGCCAAGCTTTTGTCTATCTGTCATCTTCTTAAGATGTGGTTGTTTTACTGGTACTTAAATATTTCTTTATTTCTCGTTCAAATCTAACGAGTTTTAACATCGATTTTTCCATTACCTCATTTGAAATTCTGACTAAGAGTTCCAAGTGTTCATCTTTACAAAACAGGATACCATCTTCGCCTATGGGTGCATCTAGACGCTCCGTACTACCTATCTCAACAAGGGGTTTTTTCCCAACTGACTTGATATTTGAGTTTTTGAAACCACTTGAATTAGCAATTTTAACTATTTTATCTGCGGCAGTGTTTGTCTTCGCACCTATATGGATTATAGGAGATTGCGCTAGCAACCACATGGTTCCTTTATCTGATTTTTTAATGGATTTTAGAATTTCTTCTGTTTTTATGGTTCTATGCCATCTGCCAAGGAATTCTGCTTGTTTTTTATCACCAATCGTTGGTATCTGTAAAAGAAGAATTCTCCCTGCGCAACTACTTGAGGTATAGTATTCCTTAGATTTGTTAATCAGATCTAACAATGGTACAATGTTTTGATCTACCTCGTCCTTTGATTGAGCGTTCTCAAGTTTTCCTAATGCTCTCTCTTTTGCGAAAATAAATTCTTTTTTTTCTCTCATGAATTCGCCTTGTTCTTTTTGATGATTATATCTCGTTTTTTAAGTTCATCAAAAAAAGGTTTACATGGTACTATCTCTTCTGAACAAAACACACCACGTTCCTTTATCGTTCCGTTAGATATCATTTGGGCTATAATTGAAGTAGGATAGCCTGTTGTACGCATCATAGCACTAATATCATTCTTGTCATCACAGTAATCGACCATAGTATAGTCTATATTGATTGATTGTTTGTTTTTCTTACCTTTGCTCAGGACTTTTAGTAAAACAACGTCCCTGCCACTAGTCGGTAAACAATTTATAAGAAATGTAACTAAGATATCACGTGGGGAAACTCTATGATTCCCTATTTTAATTTTATTTTCCTGCGCCAAACCAAAATCTAAAAATGTCCTGAATTTTTCGCAGTGACCCGGGTATCTGATTGTTTTGTAGTCAAGATATTTTATCTTGTTTTTATATGTGTGTGGAAGTGTTGAACATCCACCTGATGTGAAGAAAGCCTCCATCTTATCAAATGGCTTAGGAAATTCCATCGTTTCAATTTCTGACATGGACTTTTTTTTGATAATTTTTCCGTTGTTGAGAATCATTGCATCTTCCACATATTCATTTATTAGGCCATATGGTGAGAAAACGATTTGGTAGTTTAGCGGTGGTTTCGGGTTAACAGGCAAGCCGCCTACTCTTATTTTCACGTAGTCGACTGTATCCATTTGTTCTACGATATCGCGTGTAATAATTGATACCAGCCCTGGTGCTAGCCCGCAATCTGGTATTACCGTTACGTTGTTGTCTTTTGCTTTTTTGTCTAGACTAAACTCTTTTTTTACTATATCGTTGTTACCACCAAGATCGAGGAAATGCGTATTTGTTTCAACCGCTGTTTTTGCCAGCATGTAGTTGAATTTGTATGGAAGCGCCGATATCGCCATATCATAGTTTTTGAATGCTTGTCTAACTTGTTCTATTTTTTCTGCATCTAGTTTATGGTAATCTATATCTTTTAAACCAAGCGATTTCTCTGCTGATTGTAACGTTTTTTTGTCTTTATCTGCAATTGCAATATTTTCTAATTTTGAGTGTTTATGCAAATCGTAGGCGATTGCTTTTCCCATCATTCCTGCGCCTAGTACTATAACTCTCATTTCTTGTTTCTCCCTTTAACGTTATCTTTTGGAATGGTGAAGACTATTAAAATCTGATTGTTCCAAGAATATTTCATAATCATTATATTTGATTACCCTATTCAAGGGGCATAGGGAGGCTGTTATGTCGAAAGATTTGTGGGACAGTAAAGTAGAGTCAATGCCGTTAGATAAGTTGAAGGATCTGCAGCTTAAACGTCTGAAAGAACTAGTATGTCGTGTATACCAAAAAAACAAGTATTACAAGAATAAGTTGTCTGAGGCTAAGATTAAGCCTGCCGATGTAAAGAGTTTGAAAGATCTAGAGAAAATACCTTTTCTCACTAAACAGGATCTACGCAACTACTATCCCTTTGGTCTTGTTTGCACACAGCTTGATGATATAATAGAGGTTCATGCTTCTTCTGGCACAACGGGTAAGCCAGTTGTAGGGCCATATACTAGAAATGATGTTGATCTATGGGGCGAGGTGATGGCCCGTTCACTATACGCAAACGGGCTTAGAAAAAACGATATTATGCAGAATGCATACGGCTACGGTTTATTTACCGGCGCCCATGGTTTTGAGAAAGGGGCACAAAAGATCGGTGCGATGGTTATCACAATAAGCTCAGGTAACACAGAACGTCAGATTGATGTCATGAAGGATTTTGGTAGCACGGCACTTGCATGTACACCATCTTATTCTCTTCACATAGCTGAGGTTGCCGAGGAAAACGAGTTGGAACCATCAAAAGATTTCAAGCTCCGCCTAGGTGTTTTTGGAGCCGAAGCTTGGAGCGACGAGATGAGAAGCAACATTGAGAAACGCTGGGGCATTGTTGCACATGAACATTATGGTTTAACAGAGCTTATCGGACCCGGTGTCGTTTCAGAATGTGAATGTAAAAAACTCCATGTTAACGCAGATCATTTCTTACCAGAAGTTATTGATCCCGATACTGGTGAAACCAGGGGCAATGGTGAAGAGGGCGAACTTGTTTTCACAACTCTAACAAAAGAGGCTTTCCCAGCTATTCGCTTTAGGACAAGAGACCTAGCATCAATTAGCGAAGAAAAATGCGAATGCGGTCGTACATTACCAATACAATCCAGGATTAAAGGCAGAAGCGATGATATGATGAAGGTAAAAGGCGTAATTGTCTTCCCATCGCAGATAGAATCTGCACTAATGCAAATTTCAGGGGTAAGCGACAATTATCAGATTGTAAAAACCAAACAAGCAAATGTGACTTCGTTGTCTGTAGAGGTAGAGCCAACTGAGGAAAGATACAAAGAAGGGCACCTCGAAGACCTAGAGAAACAGGTTGAAGCTGCAATATACAGGATTTTGAATTTGAATGTACCAGTGAAAGCTTTGCAACCAAAAGCTATACCAAGAAGCACAGGAAAAGCAAAACGTGTTATAGAAAGATAAAATAACGGAGAAAAAAGTAGATGTTTGAAGCAATAGATAAACTTGTAATACCATATATTTCTGGACTTTATACTCTGCCTTGGATCCTTATCGGTTTTATTCTTACAATCATAATTGCTAAATTCATTGGAAGAGAAAAAGTAGATAAGATAATGAAAAAAATAGGTCTTATCCTTCTATACTTCTTTGTACCAGTTTTGATTTTTAGGATATTTCTAAATACAAATTTTGGAAAAAACGAAATAGAATTTGCAATTGTTGTATCTATAATTATTTTCTTCATGTACTTTTTAGCGTTTTTATACGCCAGATATGGAGCAAAAAAACAAGGTTTAAAAGGCCAAGACCGAGATTTGTACATTAAAACAGTTGTCACAAATCAGGGGAGAAGCTCAGCGTTTATTGGAAGTATGATGCTTGCCATACAAACATGGTGGGTTTATGCTGCTATTTTTATGGCATTGGTTGGTATAGCATTATTTGCAATAATACCGTACATCTTATCACGTATGTATAAAAAAGAATCAAAAGATATTAAAGATCAAGAAATAAAAGCCCTTCCTTGGTTTCTAAAATTATATCCGTGGTATCTATTATTTTTTGTAATTGCAGGCATAGCATTTCATGCTTACACCGGACAAAAATCTTCTGATATTATCGGATACAACGCTGACGTTATTTTAAAACTTTATACAGCGATTACAATACCCGCTGCATTGTATTATGTTGGAGCTGGAATTCACCCAGGAGATCTTAAGAAAAACGAGCTTAGAAAACTATTGGGATTTGATAAAACAATTGAGCAAGGGGATCATTGGATTTGGGTAAGGAAAATATTCGTTTTAACTGTAATTTTAACACCTTTGATGATATCAATATTTTTTTCAGTTTTGTATTTACTTGAAATAATTACGGGCCCATGGCTTGCTGTTATAATCATAAATGCAATTCTTCCAATAACAAGCACAAACATGTTTCTACTACCATATGGCATTGACAAAAAAACGACTGCACATTCTGTTACTTGGACGACACTTGTATGCGTACCAATCGTTGTTTTACTAATCTATGTTTTTTCAATATATCTCGTGTGAAAAAAAATCTTATAGTTTTTTCAAAATTATTTCAGCAGCTTTTTTTCCAGACAGCAGCATACCACCAAATATCGGTCCCATTCTTGGCGCACCATACACTGCGTTTGCACCCATGCCTGCAACAAAGAGTCCAGGGTAAACCTCTTTGGTGTTTTCCACAACAGTTTTCTCGCCGATCTCTGCGCACATAGATTTTTCTTCTTCCATTTTTCCACTAGGTGTATTAAGCTTTCCAACCTTTCTTATCACAATTCTACAAACCTCTGCAGCATGCCCAGTTGCATCAATGCAATACTTAGCTCGTATTGACAATGGATCAACGTGCAAACCAGCTATTCCAACAGCGCTCCAGTTTATTACAAAACCATTAACCTTCTTTTTATCAATGAGTACATCCTCAACAGAAATCGTATTGAAAATTCTCGCACCAGCATCAATTGCAGACGAACAAAGTTTTGTGATTGCCTCAATCGAATCAGCGCTGTAATACCCGTTCTTCTCATCTTCTATTTTTATGCCTGCCTCTTCCAGAATATGTTTGGATTCTTTCTGAGCAACAATAATCGGAAACGTCATGCCACCACCCCACATGCCGCCACCAATAGAAAGTTTACGCTCAAAAATTACAACCTTTTTACCAGCATCTGCTAAATATTTCGCGGCAGTAAGACCAGCAGGACCAGCACCAGCAATAGCAACATCAACTTCAAAGCAATCTCTAAATTCTTTTGAAAAACGGTCGAATATGACTCTTGTTACAACGATATCATCAATCCCCATAAACAAGCCTCGTAGCGACTATGAATTAGCCTAAGCTTATTAAATATACCGCTAACAATTTATACTCTACACTCCTGTCAGTTTTTTGTGTTGATAATCAGAAAATTCAGACCAGATGACATGATCCCAGTAGTGAAACTAGCATCTGAAACACTACCAGAAAACTACAACCCAAGTTTATTCAACTATTTCTACGAAACATTCCCAGATGGCCTGTGGGTTGCAGAGAATCTTAACAAAATAATAGGGTTTATCATAGGCGTAAAAATCAGCGAAGAGAAAGGACGCATACTAATGCTTTCTATAGCAGAAAAAAACAGAAGGAAAAACATAGGCACAGCACTATTGAAAAGTTTGCTTAAAGAACTTGTTCAGCACAACGTTAGACACATAGAACTAGAGGTTAGAACCGACAACAAAAAAGCGATACAATTCTACCAGAAACAAGGTTTTAAAATAGTTGAAACAATAAAAAATTTTTACCAAAATGGAGAACCAGCTTACCTCATGACAACGATAATTTAAGTTCTTTTGAACTCTTCTTTTTCTTTATTTGTCATGAACCTTATTGCCATCTGGTCGAGTCTGTTAGAAATCTTCTCCAGACCCGGGTGACTATTATTTGACAAGAGGTCGGCTATTCCCTTACTTAAAGCAAAAACAGCGAGCTTATGTTCCCTCTTAGACTTGTATACCTGGTATGGCGTAACATTTAGTTTTTGGTAGCATGTAAACTCTTTACCCCCATTGTGTTCTACCATACATTCGAGGTGCGTTTTCAATTGGAGTAAAAAAGTATGGAGTTGTATCAATTCGTCTTTCTGCATTATAATATCCACCAAGTTACCAAATAATAAATTAGGCTTAGATAACGCAAAGGCTTTTTATTATTTTCCATCAACTTTTTATAATCTACCATTTAGAACATCAATTAAAACACATTGATACATAGAAAAATATAAAATAAGAAAAAAGATGAGGGGCGTTATTCCAAATCTCTTTTTGTTAACACTCTAACCGACGTAGGCATTTTGACTACATTGCCCATCTTTATACCAATTATCTCTTTAACGTTCTTGCTGTCAGCTATATCCAATAATCTCTGCGTTATTATACCATCGAATATAACCACAGATATATTGTCGCTTTTTTTGAGAGCATCTGTTAATTCCCTGACCGGTATTTTTTTGATTTCTTTGTTGTTTTTATCGAATAGCACTGCTTTTAATGAACCAGATATTTCTTCTAGAACTGCTCCGTAGTTTTTCTGTTCATCTGTCATTATCTTTGGTTTTTCTTCTTCCCGGGATTCTCGCTGCTCCCTTGGCTCTCGCGGCTCATCTATTCTTTGCCTTACTGGTCTTTCTTCTTCTTTTTCTTTCTCAAACATCTCTCGGATCATGTTTTCTTTTCGGTCTTTGCTTTGCTTGTTTTTCTCGTATTTTATGTCGTACATCTCAGCATATTGTTCCGCAGGTATTTTGTTTTTCAATGCTTTCATTATTAGTTTCTGTGGTATTTCCTCTACTTCTCTTGTTTGTGGTGCACGTGATACAAAATCTACATCGGCGGTTTGTAGTAACTCTTTTAATATTAATTCACCACCTCTATCTCCATCAACAAAAGCTGTTGTGACTCTTTCTTTAGTTAGCTCTATAACTGTTCTTGGTATGTTTGTTCCTCCGACTGCTATAACGTTTTTAATACCGTATTTTAATAGGTTCAATACGTCGCGTCTGCCCTCTACAATAATTATTGAATCGCTTTTGTCAACGTTTGGTCCTGCTGGACAGTGATCTGGTCCGAAGTGTATTATCTCCTCAACCTGTACCGCTTGTCTAACATTGTCGGTTATGCTTTCTCCTTCGATTTTGCTATCTTCTATTACTTTGTTTAGTATTTCTTTTGCTCTTTCTATAACTTTTTTTCTTCGTACTACTCTAACATCTTCTACTTCTTCTGTGATTATTGCGGCTTTGCATGGTCCTACTCTATCTATGCTTTCGAATGCTGCTGCCAGTATGACTGTTTCTACTTTATCTAGAGATGTGGGTAGTGTTATGACTCCCTCGCTTTTGCCGTTTTTAGAGTCGAGTTCAACTTCAATTCTTCCCACTCTTGCTGACCGCTGTAATTCTCTTAAATCTAATTCGTCACCTAAAAGTCCTTCAGTTTGTCCGAATATCGCACCGACTACGTCTGATTTTTCTATTATACCTTCTGCTTTTATACGAGCTTTAATCATATATTTTGTTGTTGCTGGATCTATAACCATAATTTTCACCTTTTAATTTTATATTGTCTTTTTGAAAAATAGCACCTTCATCCGCTTTGTAGCAAATTTAGGTGTAAATCCTAATCATTGCATTTCTTAATTCCAATCATTTAGATAATCTATATCATGCGGGTAAATGAATTAATCCTAATATGATTAACACATTCAAATTTTGTGCTATTTTTCTTTTAAACTTATCATTTTATGATTTATTTTGCGACAATATATTAGGCTTGCGCCATATTTAAATGTTATGCCTATATTCACATAAGAGTTGGCTTTAGAAATGAAGGAGAAAATTTACATTGGTGTGGCATGGCCATATGCAAATGGTTCGCTTCACCTCGGCCACATTGCTGGCTGCTATTTGCCTGCTGATATCTTCGCACGTTACAATAGAATGGTTGGCAAAGATGTTTTAATGGTTTCTGGCAGCGATGAGCATGGTACGCCTATAACTATCACTGCTGAGAAGGAAAAGACTACACCAAAAGAAATTGTTGACCGCTATCACTTAGAGCATTTAGCCAACATGAAACAGCTTGGTATATCATTTGATTTATTTACTAGAACTACTACTACAAACCATGAAGCGACTGTACAAGAAATTTTCTTAGAACTGTATAATAAAAAATATATTTACAAAAAAAGTATTGATGCTTTTTATTGTAAAAACTGTGCCCGTTTTTTGCCTGATCGTTATGTTGAGGGGACATGTCCTCACTGTTCCTACGAACAGGCACGTGGTGACCAATGTGACAACTGTGGAAAACTCTTAGATACATTTGAATTAAAAAATGTTCGCTGTAAAATTTGTGGTGGTACACCAATTATCCAAAAAACGGAACACCTTTTTTTTGCTTTGAGCGCCTTTGAGAAGAAATTATTGAATTGGATTAAGGACAAAAAATATTGGAAGGCAAGTGTGCTAAATTTTACTAATAATTGGTTGCAGAATGGTTTAAAGGATCGAGCCATAACAAGGGATATCAGTTGGGGCATCCGTGTCCCAGTTTTTGGTTTTGAGAACAAAAGAATCTATGTTTGGTTTGATGCCGTGATTGGTTATCTTTCTGCAAGTAAAGAATGGTCTAAGAAACATCGTAAGGCAAATAAGTGGGAGGAGTGGTGGAAGAACCCTGATGCAAAGCACTACTATTTCCTAGCAAAAGACAACATACCTTTTCATTCAATTATATGGCCATCCATCATAATGGGCTATAACGAATCTTTGAATCTCCCACATGATATTCCAGCAAACGAGTATCTCACATTGAAGGGCGAGCAGTTCTCAAAAAGCAGAGGAGTTGGAATATGGGTCCCTGACATTCTAAAGCGTTTTGATGCTGATGTGATTAGATATTATTTGTCTATTAACATGCCTGAGAACAAGGATGCTAACTGGTTGTGGGACGATTTTGTATCAAAGAATAACGATGAGCTTGTTGGAACATATGGCAATTTCGTTCACAGGGTTGTAACATTTACTCACAATAATTTTGGTAAGATTCCTGAGAAAGGCAAGTTGAATGACTTAGATGAAAAAGCAATTAAAAAAATCGAGGAGGCTTACAAAGAAGTCGGTGAGTCAATAGCTGGTTGTAGTTTCAAAAAAGGTCTTAGAGCAGCTATGAACCTTGCTCAGTTTGGTAATGTTTATTTTGATCAGAATAAACCATGGGAACTGATAAAAACAGATAAAGAAAGATGTGGCACAGTGCTACATGTTTGTTTAAGGATTGTGCAGGCGCTGGCTGTTCTTACGGCACCGTATCTACCTTTTTCGTCTGACGAAGTGTGGAAGATATTTGGCAATAAAGAATCAATACATACCGCTAGTTGGGATTCGGCTTTGAAAGAAATAAAAGCAGGTAGTCTTGTGGAAAAACCAAAACCGTTATTTAAGAAACTCTTATTGGATGATTTCATGACCGAGACTGACCCTTTTTCAAAACTTGATTTACGTGTCGCAAAGGTTGTTGACGTTAAGGATCACCCGCAGGCAGATAGCTTGTATCTATTGCAGGTTGATCTAGGTGCTTTTGGTAAACGTGTTATCGTTGCTGGTATGAAACCTTACTACAAACATGATGAGATAAAAGGCAAGTCTATCGTAATCGTTGCAAATCTAAAACCTGCGAAGATACGCGGTGTTGAATCAAAGGGTATGCTATTGGCTGCTGAGGATTCTGACAAAGTGGTTTCTTTGTTGAACCCTGGTGATGATGCAAACCCTGGTTCAAGGGTTACCGTCCAGGGTTTACCACACGAGCCGGCAAGTTTACTTGAGTTTGATGATTTCAAAAAAGTTAATATGATAATTTCCGATAACAACGAAGCAACTTATAATGGTAAAAATTTGATTAGCGAAAAAGGAAAGGTTATTTCAGACAAAGCTGTTAAAAGGGGAGCGAAAATAAAATAAAAAACTTGGGGAGAAAAAATATGATAGTTGTTACTGACACGAAGCTACCATTGAATGTTTTTAAGAAAGGTAAAGTTAGAGATGTTTACGAATGCGGTGATGACCTTCTTCTTGTTGTAACTGATCGCATCTCTGCTTTTGACTATGTACTGCCCGATCCAATACCTTTCAAGGGTGTTTGTCTCACGCAGATTTCTCGTTTCTGGTTTGATTTTTTTGAGGAGAGTATCCCCAGTCATCTTATATCTGCCGATATCTCTGATTTCCCATGTGATCTTAGAAAGTATGATGATTTATTGTACGGCCGAAGTATGCTTGTCAAAAGAGCAGAGGTTTTTCCAGTTGAGTGTATAGTGCGTGGTTATATTTCTGGTTCTGCGTGGGAGTCATACAAAAAGGATGCCACTGTTTGTGGCATCGAATTACCTGGTGGTCTTAAGGAATCGGATAAGTTTGACAGCCCATTGTTTACTCCCTCAACTAAGGCTAAAAGTGGTCATGATATCAACATATCTTTTGATGAGATGAAAAAACTAGTTGGTGATGATGCCGCAGAGGAAATAAAAAGACTTTCCATAGGCATCTATGAAATGGCATCTACCTATGCTCTAGAGAATGGCATTATTATTGCTGACACAAAGTTTGAGTTCGGTAGGATCGATGGTCGTATCGCTATTGTTGACGAGTTGTTAACACCGGATTCTTCTCGTTTCTGGCCAGCTGATAAATATGAGCCTGGCAAGGGTCAACCTAGCTTTGATAAACAGTATGTTCGTGATTATCTTATCAGTACAGGTTGGGATAGAAACTCTAAACCACCTCATCTGCCAAAAAATGTTATAACTGAGACTCAAAAGAAATACATTGAGGCCTATGAGCAAATAACCGATGAGAAGTTCACACTCAAACAAGAAACATATAAATAGTAAAATTCATCTAGTGTTTATATGAAGAATCTGCGGATTACTGCTCTTTTGTTGTTTTTTATTTTATTGATTAGTAGTTTAGCTTTTAGTGACACATCAAAAAAATCTTATGACAGTCATAAGAACGATGATTTTTATTTTGTTCAAATAACTGATACGCATGTTTTAAGTAAGTTGTTTGATACGAACGAGAAGTCTGTTAAAAGATTTAGAGGTGTTCTAGATCGTGTTTGTTCTTTTAATGTTAAACCTGCTTTTGTTGTTGTTACAGGCGATTTAACTGAATGGGGTGCAAGCGGATTGTCTGGTGCTCTTAATTGCAAGGCATTCGCAAATTGTTTGTACAAAAAAGATGGTAAACTTTATGCTGATGGAAATTTTTCAATTCCTGTTTATACAACACCAGGTAACCATGATTATTGTTTTAATCGTAACCTTAAAAATTACCACAAATACATAGATAAAAACCATATCGAAGATGAGGATAGATACGCTGTTACATTCGGAGATACCAGTTTATTTTTTATGGACTCTGGTCCAAATTATTACTCAGATATTTCTATTTTGTTTGATTGGCATGGTGAAGGACTTTTTGATTGCGACATAGAATGGCTAGACGATCAACTTAGCAATTGTCAATCCTCACACAAAATAGTATTAATGCATCATCCTGCTGTTGGCGAAGAAGATGATTTATTTATTAACAATAGAGATGAATTTATTGATCTATGTGAAACATATGGTGTTGAGGTTGTTCTAGCAGGTCATACACATAGATCAAAGGTTTATGATTATGATTTAAACGAATACACAGAACTTCCATTGAATTGCAGCCAGTTGCCAACGCTTTATGTTCAGACTGATGATTGTAAAAGCGGGGTTCATTATAGGAACATTAGTTTTGTAGGTGATGATATTTGGCTCGAGGATTGTGCAGAGGTTAAAGTTTCTTCTTTTAGTTGAACCCAGTGCAATTTGAATCAACCATCAAAAATGATAAGTTTATTTTCCAAAAAAACATAAAAATTCAAAAAATAACTTATTTATCCTTCTTGAATAGGTGAGCGCCAATCACAGCCAGGTGTTCTAAGACCAATCTTTGGGATTAAAGGTGAGTGACGTTTATGGTGGCTTTTAACTCTCATGTTTTTTATTCTTTCAACAACAGATTTCTTGAAATCCAAAGCCCTTGCTATTTCATTTACATCCATTTTTCGTTCAAGACAAAAAAGTATTCTATCAAGGTCTCTGTAAGGTAAACCTAATTCGCCTTCATCAGTCTGTCCTTTCCACAGACCTGCCGTAGGTTTTTTAGAAATAATAACACCAGGTATTTTCAAATATTTTGCAAGCTCCCAAACCTGGGTTTTATAGAGATCACTAATTGGTTGAATGTCCACACCACCATCACCGTATTTGGTGAAATAACCAACTAGCATCTCTGATTTATTTGAGGTGCCACAAACTAGACTTTTGGTCATATTAGAATATTCGAAAAGGAAAACCATTCTTGTTCTAGCTTTTATGTTTGCAAGAGAAAATTTATCTGGTTTAATAACAGAACGTTTACTTATTTCTTTTACAATAGGTGTTATATCAATTTTTTTACATGATAAATCAAGTTTTTTTACTAGTATGTCAAGGTGTTTGAAATCGGCAACTGGTGTTGATTCATCCGGTAGAAAGACACATCTTGTTTTATTCTTACCTAGTGCCTGTTTGCATAAGAGAGCTACGACTGCCGAGTCTACGCCGCCCGATAAACCTAATACTACACTTTTGCATCCTGAGTTTTCTACGTAGGTTTTTATGAAATCTTTTATTATTGTTGATACTTCTTGAGGGTTTATTGACAGATCAATGTCCAAATCAAATCATCCTCGCTTAATTTTGTTTTTTACTTGGTCGTATATTGATTTTCCATGCGAGTCTATTGCTACTACTAGTGGGCCGAAGTTTTTTACTTCGAATATCCAAACCGCTTCTGCCATGCCTAGTTCTTTTAGCCAGTAAACCTCTTTTACTTCTTGAATTTTGTCTGCTGCTAGTGCACCGGCACCACCAGTATACAAAGTATATACACATATATATTTTTGTAATGCTTTCTTTGTTCTATCTCCCATGGAACCTTTACCAATAATAAGATTAACAGCAAATTTACCGATGAAGCTATCCTCGAACATGTCCATACGCTCGCTAGTTGTAGGGCCAGCAGAGACAACTTCCCAACCATCACCTGATTTTTTCATGAGAGGACCACAATGATAAAGACCCATAATACTAGGATCAAAAGGAATCTTAGACGCATCCTTTTCAAGCATCATTTTATGAGCAGCATCACGAGCAGTGAAAACATAGCCAGAGACGAAGATAACATCACCAACACGTAATTTTTCAACATCAGATTTTTTAAGAGGAATATTTAGATTGTATTCAGCCACTATTTAACCTCCCAACTACCATCCTTGTGGATAATCATTGTAGCACGACGATCAGCCCAACATTGAACAACCAAACCGACAGGCAAACTAGCAGGATGACGAGGAGCCTTCTCAACATGAACATCAAGAACAGTGGTCTTACCACCGATACCCATAGGACCAATACCTGTATCATTGATTTTTTTAATCATTTCTTTCTCAAAATCAGCAATTTTTTTATCATGATGACGAACACCAACAGGTCTGAGCAGAGCAGTCTTACCAAGTTTCATAGCAAGATCAGCGCCACCGCCGATACCAACACCGATAACAGTAGGAGGACAAGGATTACCACCAGCATTAACAACTTCGTTTAAGACGAAATCCTTAACACCCTCAAGCCCAACACCAGGACTAAGCATAACAAGCTTGCTCATATTTTCACTACCAGCACCTTTCGGAATCGCTGTGATAAAAACATCGCTTCCATCAACAAAATCCCAGGTGATAGCAGGGATATAATCACCAACATTATCAGCATGGTTAAATTTAGTGAAAGGATCAACGGTATTTGGTCTGAGAGGGACTTTTTCAGTAGCAATTCTAACAGCATCTGTGATAACAGTTTTCAAATAACCAATGTTTGGAAAATCAACACCAGCATTTATAAAAAAAGTCTGAACACCGGTGTCTTGACATAAGGGTCTACAGGTTTTTTTAGCAACTGCTATGTTATCAAGGATGTTTTTAAGCTGAATCTTAGCTAAACCCTCTTCCGAGTCGTAGGCTTTTTTCAGAGCAGCAACTACATCATCTGGAAGCTCTATCTCAGCTTTTTTTATAAGCTCAACAACACCTAATTTAATCTTAGCCAAATCCATATTTTCCAATACAGGTATCAATTACTAGAGAAAAGTATTTTGCTCAAAAAAAGGAAAGGAAAAAAGAGATTTTAAGCCAATGGGTTACCGATACTTCCCATGAAAAGAATTGTGCCTGTTTCCTTGTGTTGAATTATAAACAGGAAGGGATGATCAGCGTTAAAAACAATACTGGATTGAGAACAGTTATCCAACATAATAACTGCTGTTGCCGCTGCAGCTTCCGTTCCTTCTTCGTTTACCTCGATAAATGCTTTATGTCTCACTGTCTTTATATAAAGTGGATCTATAATATCTGTGCCAGACCAGCGACACATACCAGTGAACTCGGCGTAAGGTTCAAATGCTCTTGGCATGCCCATCTGCTTTAGTGGTTCGTTTAATTCGTATTCCGTCTCAAGCTTAAATTTTGGAAGATGAATGTTTACATTAGTTTCATACATTGTTGCTTTCAACTCAGACAAGGATTCAAATGTTAGAGATTCTACAATTTCTGGAATACTTTTTTGCGTAGGAAGTAAAATTAGCATAGAAAGCTCTCCGCCGGTGTAAGGTAATTCAAGAATCTGAAATTCCTGGGTTTCAGTGTAATAAAACAATTCCTCAGAACCTACAAGGCACATTGTTGGAACTTTTATTTTCTCGCCACTTGCTAATTTAAACTCTAGTTCTTTTGTATCTTCCGGATTAAATTGTACTTTCCAATCAGCTTTGAAGTAAATAGCATTAGTAAGGATTAATGCAGTGACTCCAATGATATCATTTTTTTTGATTAAGTCAGTAATTTTTCCTTTTGTTTGTTCTTTTACCCAGTCGTTTATCATCTTAGCGGTTTCTTCAGGTTTGGAAACATCGATTTTTGTAGCATGGCCTTTGTAATATTCCTCAATGATTTTAGAATAACTCAGTAAAAGACCAAGATTATTTCTTATCCAGAGAGCATTAGCTGTACTAATAGTAAAATTTTCATTCTTGTTCAAATAATCATAAAGCATCTTTATCGATTCTAAAACAGTTTGATTATTCTGTGGAATACCCAAGACTTCCAGCATTTCTTCAGCTGTTTGTCCACTTGCACCTTCATATGCCATTGCAAGGGCAATAAAGATACTATACGGTGAAAAGAAAATGTTTTCATCACCAGTTTTTAACAGTTCTTTATAAAGTTTAAATGATAATTCACATATTTCTTCTGCAACAGAACAATTACCTAACTTTATGGTTGATTTGGCTTTAACAGGTTCATAACTTGTTAAGTTAGCATAGTCGACACCTGCGTAAACACCGGTGGAAACAAGGACCAGTGTGATTATTATTGCTAGTGTTTTTAGTTTATTCATTTAAATCACTAAGAATGTATTATTATTCAACTTACTATATAAAGACCTGGAAAACGTTCGGAAAAAGCCGAACAAAATATGATTAAAACACGTGTTTTTACACTGATTTAAGCATTAAATTAAAAAAATAAAAAG
>JBFYMH010000113.1:0-2926 GCA_041305005.1 Thermoplasmatales archaeon
GATATAGCGCCATCAACAGCAGCATTTACTGGCCCAGTACCAGAACCATGGGTATTAAGTTCTATATGTCCTTTTTCTGTAAGCTGCCAAGACAAAGTTACTTTCTTTGGAATGTTTTCAATCTTAACAAAACCAGTATCCTCGCTTGTTGTGTGTTTTATTGTAACTGAGACATTGGAAGATGAAACAACTTTTCGACTAAGTTCTAGTGTCTCCCCTCTGCCAATAAGTCCTTCCTTACTCATACTGAAAGACATTTCGTTTCTAATAGCGGGACTATGGTTAACCTGTATGCTTATCTCAGATTTCACTGAGTTATTTTCTATATCCGCAAGAGAGAGCAAAAGATTAAGCGGTGCTTTTCCAATCATAGCGCCTGGATTTATGCTTATGCGGTGTGTGACTTGCTTGCGTGGATACAAAAGATGTGGTATGTATTTATGTGAAACAACACAAGATTTTGGTAAATCCTCAACCCTTGGTGACTCATAACCAATTCTTATACGTTCTAGCGAAGGAATTTTTGCAGATATCCTATCAGGCGTATATTCTAAGTAAATCTCAAACGAGCTATCCTTTAAGGAATCCATACCAGCTAGACGTCTGACCCATAGAGATGTTTTTAAGCAAACCGCTGGCGGACGAAGATCAATACCTGGTCTGCGGATTATCCATACACGTATATCTTTGGTACCATCGTCATCAACATCTATAGCTGTTGGTAAAAATTGCCTCATTCTAGTGGTTTTCACAACGTCTTTGTATTTTGTTACTAATGATGGAGAAAAAATACCCTTTCTAAGAGCCGATAATTCACTAATAGCACTATTAGTTAGAGATTTTCCAAGGCTCTCACCTTTAACTTCTTGACTTGTTTCTTCGATCTTATCTACAATTTTATCGACTATCTCTACAATTTTATCCTTAATTTTTTCTCCAGGTTTCTCAGCAAATACTGCTGACGAAAAAACAGTAGAAACCATTAGTAATACCATTAGAATGCTAATGATTTTCGCTGGAGAGCGCTTGTTTATTATATGGCTTAATCTCATGTTTGAATTCGTATTTTCCCCCATTTATTATCCCTTCATATACTTTTATTGAGGATGGTATATATATTTACATTTAATACTTATATTTAGTAGTATATATAATTTGCTATATAAAAGTTATCTGATTAACAAAAATAAGATATAAACTAATTATATAAACGGTTTTTAAATAAAACGGAATTAAGCTGTATTTCACTAGATCCGAAGACCATCGGGATCGTATTAACATTAAAGAGTCTATTGCTAACGGTAACATTAAGCGACTGAGACCATCCGCTTGTAGCACCAAGAGAATCCTTCGCCATCACCTTCACTTGATAAACACCAGATCCAGCCCAACTGTAACTTCCCTCCACACCGATACCTGATGTCCATGGACCATCCCAATCACTTTGATTTCCATCACCCCAATCCCACTTATAATACACATCATCACCATCAGGATCAGTAGTAACTGTAGTATAAGTATAACTGTTACCAGCAAGGACACGGTTAAATATTATGCCACCGCCTGCCGGCCCATCTGGTTTCTGTGGCGCATTAGGCGACAAATTGCTGTAAATTCTAGCGCTAACTGAAAACATATTAATCGCAAAAAATCCCAATATCATTAAAAGAACGGCTGATTTTTTTATTTTACTTATTTTCATATTATCTTCCTCTACTCTTCATGGTATAATTGGCCATCTACCAAGAGAATACCAATAGTTACCATCATACATATCCAAGTCAACTCTACCGGTTTGAATCTCACCATCAATTTGAATGGAGAGGGGCTTAATTATAAACACACCAGTGTTTGGGTTGTACCACAGTGGATCCCATTGTATACACCACAGGTCGGCATCAAAATAATGATCTGGGAACCTCAAACGCATACCCCAGCCCAACAGACGATTTCGATTGTAAGAGATTTTTAAATTATGGAAAGAAATAGGATCATTCTCTGGACCGCTATCAAGGAAAACCATGCCATCTGCATCAAGATCAATGTTCCAAGCGGCATGTATATACCCGGAGGTTATGTAGCCAGTTCCTGAGTTTAAACGCTCTATCTTGAATGTTGCACCATTATCAAAACCTAGCTCAAAATAGTTAATATTTAGATTGTTTTTTATTTCAATTAAAACATGTGTATCGGAGTCACTTATAGCAACCCAGTTTTCAAACTGTATGTCACCTGTTCCATCGAAATAAAAGCTATCAATTATATCGAATGAACCAGATGGCATAGTTATATCGTTGACATCTAAGACCCCATCTATTTTTTCAACATTGAAACCTATATAATAAGAGGAATCATCACGCACAGGTAAAGTTGAAATTGAGAACTCACCATAGAAAGTGATTGAACCGATTTGTATTGTTTTATCAATGTTAGTCAACTCAAAGTTTGTTAACTCAAATGATTCAGCTGAACCACTTAAATTAAACAATGGCTCATTTTTTGAGCTAATGTTAAAATATGCTGGTCCTGAAACATCGAGGTTTTGCCATGCTGATGATAGCGTGGTCTCGCTGTCGTTAACCTTTGATAAATAGAAATCATTGATTAACATCTGGCCGTCATGTAAATATGTTTTTAGTGACGAGTTTTCTAAAGTGATAGATGCATTTTCATATGTCAACAAGGAGAGAATCTCAAGTGAAACAATGAACTTATCCAAACCATTGTTATCATTGTATTCTACTTTGAGCAAAAACTCTTCAATGTTTAGATTACCGTTGAATTCAAATTTTATAACATCTGGTATGCTGCCCGTGAGTCGCTCCCACCAGATATCAACAACGCAGTTTTCTGCTGAAAGATTGCCTTTTATCGTAACAGTACTGTTATCTGATAGTGGAATAACTCGATCGATTGACATGTCTCC
>JBFYMH010000114.1:0-5471 GCA_041305005.1 Thermoplasmatales archaeon
CCTCAGATGCACCTATGTTTTCTTTTTTTGTTGTTGATTTTTGCTTTTTAGTTTTCATAGCTAATACTACTATTAACAATACTATGAGAATGATAATAACTATGTAAATCCAAGTCGGAATGATTTCTGTTTGGATTTGTGTTGGTTTTTGTAATTCAACTGTAAATGAACTTCCTGTCTTTAGATCGCTACCTGTGAATATTTCCGTTCCATCAAATGTTATCGAGATTAAAGTTGTATTGTATTCTAAAAACATTTTTTTAAAGAAACCGGCATCTTTATCCAGTGAATATTTTACTTCGTAGTAATCTGCTATTGCTATGTTTTGTTCAGTTAAGTTAATTGAATAAGGTAAGTTATACATCTCTGGTAATGCAACAGTATTTCCGTTGATAACAACTATCCTATCTAAAGGATATGCTGCAATACTAATGAAATCAATTGACTCAGAATCTGCTGTTATATTTTCGATGACTGATATACTTTCAGTTTCTGTTGTTATATCTATAGTAATTTCTTGTCCATGCACAAGCATGGCGCTACCTGTTATTATCAGTATTAATGCAATTATCGTTAAGATTAATCTCTTCATTATACACTCCCCGAAATGGTCATATTTTCATTGTTTATGTATTTTTCTAAATATCGCTATTGATTAACGCTGGTTAATTTAATATATTGAAATTATATACTGAAAATGGGGGAATATATGAGGAAAAAGATAGCTGCAATATTTTTAGTTGTATGTTTTGTTATAATTTCCATCGGAATGGCAAGTGCATATGGGGATAAAGCTAAGAAAAGTAATGTAACAAATTTAACAGTTTCTAGTGATGATTACGGTATTCAGTGGCAGATGAGTTATGGTTCTAGTCCTATGTATGGGGCACGTTATGAAGGACCTCAACCTATCGGTGATTCAAATAACGACGGAAAGAACGAGCTGCTCATAGGTGGCAGAGATGCTACGCTACGTGTTATGGAATGGAACCAAAATCAAAAAACTTACGTTCAAACCCAAGCGCTTCATTGTCCGTTTTATCCATTTCTGAGACTAGATTCTGGTGGTTTTGCTATTGGAGATTTAAATAATGATGGAAAAAATGAGATTGCTGTTACATGGTATTGTGCCATTCACAAGTGGATTGCAGGGAGATATTGGATAGTTGGCTGGAATCCTTTGTTATTAAGAAATGGAGGGGGAAGTGCTGATTGCTACATTGGAGATTGCAACAACGATGGGAAAAATGAACTGATCGTTAGTGGTGGTCCTTTGAGGCCCTCAAGTACAATTCCAGAGATTGCAATCTTTAAATGGAGCGGGTTTAGGCTCGTTAAGATAGCTCAGTGGGATGATCCTGATGATGGCTACGTGTATATGCCTGGACTAGGCGATGTTGACAATGATGGACAAAATGAGATTGTTTGTGCTTGTTCAGGCAAAGTTGTCGTTCTAAAATGGGATGAAGAAAATAGTGTTTTTCATTCAACTATCATCATTAATATAACTCATGGACAAGATATACCATTTGGCTGTGTATGTAAAGATTGCGATGGAGATGGAAATGCTGAGATTTTAGTAAGCTATTATTATCCACATATCACCATTTTTAAATGGAATGGATCTGGTTATGATACCCAATTTGACGTTACTTGGTCTGGCGGGGATCCGGTCATCGAAGGAATTGATGTGGGGGATACCGATGACGACGGCATCCCAGAAGTAGTTGCTGGAGCCGGTGTTACCCATATACTGCAATGGAATGGAACAACGTATGTTGAAGAGGCAACGCTTCCTACTTACGGCTGGATGGCAGTTATAAGTATCGGAGACTGCGACAACGATGGTAAAAACGAAATTAATGCAGGGAATGTTGAAGTCGATAATGGACAGGATTTCATGTCTTGGGTTTTCAAATATGGTTGGGAAGAATCTTCTGATGAATAGAACTAGAATTGATTTTTCTAAATTAACGAAAGAAGTAAAAATCTGTAGTCTGTTATCAGGTGTAGATATGAAAATCAAAAACATACAACTTAAATCCATTGAGGCAAGACGTTTCATAAACCCTAATGAGCGTCCTCAGCAGATACGTATAGACCATAACAGCACCATAAGTCAGATGACAGATATAAACGAGAACGAAGCTGTTATCGAGTTCCAATATATTGCAAGCTACGGGCCCATAGGCATGATTAAACTCGAGGGTTCTCTGTATTATGAGGGTGATGATGCAAAGAAAATTACAAACGAATGGAGAACTACTCATAAGATGCCTGACCAGATAGCAAGCCAGATTCACACAGCGGTTATGCACGCATGCGTACCAGAGGCAGTTAGCATAGCAAAAGACCTTGGTTTACCACCACCTATTCCACTCCCACAGGTCAGACTTGGGACTACAACCCCTAAGAAAGGGCAAATGGGGCCAGAAGTAGCATAAGCCATTCTTTTTTTATGTGGTTTTAACAACTCTAATAAATTAAATTTGTATATCCTCTTTTCATGGAAAAAATAGTTATATCTCTCGGCGGGTCAGTGTTACTATCTGAGGAAGCAGATGCAAACTTTTTTAAAAAACTTACAAACATGTTTGAAAAACTAAGTAAAAAATACAAAATATATCTAGTGATCGGTGGTGGACGAACAGCTAGAGCTTATATAAAACTAGGCCGTGAACTTAAATTCGATGAAAAAACCTTGGATGAGATCGGAATAGACATAACTAGGCTTAACGCAAAACTGTTAACCAATATACTTAGGATATCAAACAAACAAATACCATCTACGACATCTGATGCAAAGAAAATAAACAAGCCGATAGTGGTAATGGGTGGTACCACACCAGGTCATAGTACAGATATGGTTGGTGCCGATCTTGCAGAAAAAGTAAAAGCTGATAGATATATAATAGCTACAAACGTGGATGGGGTTTATGACAAGGATCCTAACAAATACTCTGATGCAAAACAACTTAAAAATGTCTCTATACAGCAGCTGATTGATGAATACGGCACTGGTTGGGATATGGCAGGTAAAAACGTTGTTATAGACGGCCCTGCTCTAAAGATAATAAAAAGAGCAAAGCTAAACACATATGTTGTAAACGGAAAAAAACTTGATCAACTTGAGAAAGCCATCCTAAATCAGTCTTTTAATGGTACAAAAATAAGTGTATAAAAAAATAATAAAAAAAAGAAAAAGAAAAAAAGTTTTTTTTATTTATCTCACAAAGTCAATGCCAAACTTTGGGTGAGTTACTGGTTGTCTTGTTGGCATTCTGTCCATTCCGCCTGGGCTTTTTGGGCCTAGCAGGTTTGGTGATTGTACGCCAGTCATGATTGCCATTACTCTGCATTTGCCCTCAAAATCTGGTTGTACTCTTGCACCTAGTATAACGTTTGCGTAGCAGTCTAGGTTCTCAGTGAGTTTCTTTGCTACATCCTGTACATATTTCAGGCTCATGTTTGGTCCACCTGTTATGTGTACGAGTGCCCCGTTTGCGCCTTTGTAGTCTACGTTGAGCAGTGGGTGGTTAAGTGCCTCGTGTACAATTGCATCTACACCAGCATCCTCCTCTGCTTCGCCCCAGAGCATAACCGATAAGCCACCAGCATTCATTATGGCTCTCATATCTGCATAGTCTAGGTTTATCAGAGAGGGAATTGTTATTGTCTCTGCTATACCCTTTACTGTTTCGGCTATTAGTTGATCCATTACAGAGAATGCCTGGTTTATTGGAAGATTTGGAACAAACTCTAATAAACGGTTGTTGTCAAGAACAACGGTGCTGTCTGCTGCCACACGTAGTCTGTCAAGACCCTCATCTGCTTTTACGAGTCTTGCCCTCTCAACATTGAAAGGTGTTGAAACCATACCAGTGACAATAGCACCCTGTTTTTTCGCTATCTCAGCGACAACCGGTGCTGAACCAGTACCTGTACCACCACCCATACCTGAGCAAATGAATACAAGGTTTGCCCCTGCTAGTAATTCTTCTAGCTGAGCACTGGATTCACGAGCGGCACGCTCGCCTACTTCAGGGAATCCACCAGCACCAAGTCCTTTAGTTAGATTCTTACCTATCAGTATCTTTTTGTCTGCTTCCACTAGATCTAATGCCATTTTGTCTGTGTTGATAGCAATTGTCTCTGCGCCTTTCACACCAAGTTTCTTCAACCTTGTTATTGTGTTTCCGCCAGCGCCTCCGCAACCTACTATCATTATGCGTGGAGCGCCAAACAAACTTTCATCAATCTTCATATTCTTTTCTTCTACAGCCTTATTTTCTATCGCACTTGCGACAAAACTTTCCATATTCATACCTTTTCCATCGTTTGTGGTCATCCCATCATTCCTCCTATTCTCTGGTAGTTGGAAGGACGCCATTTTCTGGCGTCCTTCTCGGGGTGCATCCCATCCCCTCTACAGTTTAACCATTATTTTTTCATGTAAGGTTCTATGGATTCAACCGCAAGCTCCAATTCTTGAACCTTTTTGATCTTCTCAGCTTTTTCAATTACTGTTGTTGCATAATTTTTTATGAAATCATTTACTGCATGTCTTATTACTTCAGATCGAGAAGAAAATTCGCCTGCTCTGATAAATAGATCTATTGAATGAAGATCATGTTGAGGCAGTCGAATTGTTATACGGTTTTTTTCCATTATTTTTTTTCTCCTCACATATACCAAATTGCTGTCATAACATGTATCGTTTGTATGTCGTCTATGCATCACATGCATGTCGAACAAATGACAAACGACATCAATTGTCTGACAACGGCATGACATACGTGGTTTAGTTTAAATATTTTTCGCTAATAACAAAATTTAGTGCTTCACAATTTAGTGTTTTACAACTTCCCCAAAAGCAACAGTGCCAGAAACCTTTTCTATCTTAACCTTAACCGTAGAACCCTTAATCGCACCAGGGATATAAACAACATACCTATCAAAAAAAGCGACACCATCGCCCTTCTTACCAATATCCTTTATAGTCAACTCGTATGTCATACCTTCTTTCAAATCCTCGACAGGTTGCTGTAAAAGTTTTTTCTTCGTAACCTTAGTAACAGGACGAAAAGCACCACAGGCATCGCATCTAATTAAAATCATTCTATCCTGCTTGACAAGATGCGTATCAGGTTTACTACACTCAGAACAAATCACATAAAGATCTACATAATCTCTCAATTTATCATGCAGCTGCTTCATAGGTATCTTACCTTGAAATACAGCCCTGCCACTATCTATCTCGCCAGCAGTACCAACACCACCTAAAAGATATTTAAAAATAAGCTGAGGATCACGATTAATAGCATCAGATATCTTATCAAAATTTTTTATAACAGTAGTATTGCCCTCATAAAATATTTCTGCCTTAGGCATCTTAAAACGATCTTCTACTATTTTCTTTTCAGATTGATCACTTAATACTCTATTAAGTAATTTTTTATAATCTACATCAG
>JBFYMH010000115.1:0-5174 GCA_041305005.1 Thermoplasmatales archaeon
TTTTCTTTTGTTTCAGAAGTTACTGATGAATCTTCGGAGAGTTGGACATTTGGGCTTACATTTACATTTCAAACTGGTGGTGGTACTATACTTCTTTTCTCAGGCGGTATATTATCCGACTTATTTGGAATATGGATGCCTTTCGCGCTCATAGGAGTGTTAAGTCTTATAATGACATTTTTACTTGTTGTGTATCGCAAGAAACCGCTTGCAACTAGTACATGATAGAAAGTCAGAAAACATGCTTTCATATTACCTTATTGCGATTATGAAGGCAGTTAAAAAACCGCACATTGTATTGTTTGTATCTGTTGCATCTGTTTCTTTTGCCGCTATTTTAATTGTTAGCCTTGAGACTGGTTTTGGTACTTCACCTTTGTCTATCGCTTTTTTTAGACTATTGTTTACATGGTTTTTGATACTACCTTTTGTTTTATTATCTAAAAAAACTAGATTTGAAATTTTTAGTTTGAATGCCAGGGATATTGTTTTTATGGCCGGTATTGGTTTGATTCTTTCCGCTCATTTTGCTTTTTGGGTTACTTCTTTAGCTAAAACTTCTGTTGCTAGCTCTGTTTTGTTGGTCACCGCTCATCCTGTCATTGTTGCTCCTCTTGCATTTTATTTCCTAAAAGAAAAGTTATCATCTGTTAACATCGTTGGAATTGTTGTATCTCTGTGTGGCGTTGTTCTTCTCGTGTATGGTAATTATGGTTTTTCGTCTATGACTATTGATACTTTTGAGGGCAATATGCTTGCTATGCTTGGCGGAGTAGCAGCTGGCCTGTATATTCTTGGTGGCAGACTGATGCGTAAAAAAGTTAGTGTTGCTACTTATGCTTTTATTGTATATGGCATTAGTACAATAGGTTTGTTTTTCTTTTGTTTGTTTTTTGGTCAACCTGTTTATGGTTTATTGCTTGAGGAATATGGGATTATTTTACTGCTGGCTTTTGTAGCTGGTATACTTGGTCACACGTTGTATAATTGGGCTCTTAAATACATACCTGCATCTGTGGCTTCAGTTAGTTTACTTGGTGAGCCTATTGGTTCCACGATGCTTGCTTTTGTTTTACCATGGATTAATCAAATCCCATCATACTACACGCTTTTTGGTGGGATTATAATTTTATCTGGTATTTATCTTACAACCAGGACGAAAAACGATGGTTATTTAACTGAAAATATCTATAAGAAAGGTTAATATCTGTTTTTTCTATTTAATACATTGAAATCTGAGTTTATGAGAGATATTGAGGAGCTTGTAAAAAACACAGAAAAATACAAGGATGCACTTATTCAAAAGCATTTTGATAGTAAAAAGAATACCGTGGTCTACGTAACAATAAATAATAAACCTCGTATTTTAAAATGGTATGTACCGGGTCTTAAGAGAAACATGGAGACGGAATACTCGGTTTTAACGAAAGGTTTTCCAAAAATCTCTATGCCGTCTCCATTGGAAAAAGACGATGAGAACAATGTCATCACAATGAGTTATATCACTGGTAAAAACCTCTGCGATATAATAAACGATGCATCGACTTCTATAAATCAGAAAAAAAAGACTGTGTGCATGTTAGCTGACTGGTTTGCTGCCTTCCATGAACATTTCAAAACCGATAATAGTTTCTACATACGTGGTGACTCTAGCCTTAGAAATTTCATCCTAAAAGATGGTATTTGGGGTGTTGATTTTGAGGAATCAAGAATTGGTAAACCATCTGAGGATGTCGCCAGTATTTGTGCATCGATTCTGAGTACTGCCCCTATGTTCACTCCCGAAAAGTTTCAGCTTTGCCAGACTTTCTTAGAGGCTTACAAGAAATCAGCTAAATGGACTATAGACAAAATAAACGATGAAATAGGTTATGCTCTGCTTGAGAGGATTCAATGGAGACCAAAAGACGAAGAGACTCTAAGAAAATACGCTAAAAATATACGTAAAAACGGCCTGAGATAAAAAATACTACGCCCCCTTGTTTTTTTGCAATATTTATAAAACCAATGACAATATTCTGGCTGGCAAAACAAATAAGTGAGCAATATGGTTGATAAAGAAGCGATAAAATCTGAGACGACAGTGAAATCATTACCCATGTTGGCGGCGGAGCCTGCACCGTTGGGTCTTATAGGACTGGCAATTGCTGCTCTTGTTCTCGCATCCACTGATCTGAAATTAACATCTACTGCAGCTAAATCACTTATGATCCCTTGGACTCTTTTTCTTGGCGCAACAGCACAGCTTATAGCAGGTATAATGGACTACAAGCGGAATAATATATTTGGTGCCACAGCTTTCACAACATATTCTCTTCTTTGGTACTCTGTTTCGTTAACACTTTTTATAACGATTTTCACAGGCGTTGCTTTTGATATCACACACTATGCATATGGGCTGATTGGTTTCCTCTTATTCAGTATAATACTCACTGTTGCTTCACTTATGACGAACAAGACATTGTTTGGGATATTGGTTTTCATTGATTTTGCTATACTAGCTTTAGTTCTGAACATACTCTATAAGACACCGGCCGAGGTTGTTGGTGTGTTTCTAATCTGTGTTTCTGCGTTGTCATTCTATGGGGCTTCAGCGGTTCTATTGAATACTATGGCAGGTAAAACAATACTGCCCCTCGGTAAAGCAATTATAACGATAAAAAAAGGTTCCGCGTAAACAGTAACTATGATTGTCATAATTTTTAAATAGACATCATAATATCAGTGCACCGATGCTTATGGGGAAGGAAAAAATAATACCAATTATTGCAATAATCTTTCTATTAACTGGGATTTCCTCATCTATATATGTTTATGCAACAACTCCTTCTGTTTCTTCCTACAACACAGGAGATAAATCAATTACTGTTAACAATCAACAATTCACTATAGAACAGATATTCTCTGATGCTCAACTACGTGATATAGTAACACCAGATGGAATAAATTTTTCTGGTGTTGCACTAGATGATTTAATTATGAAGACGAAAATTGATTGTCCTCTGTGTCATGAGTACAAAATTGTTGCAGCGGATTCCTACGAAAAAACTGTAACATGGGAAAACATGCAAAATGGTGTTTTAACAGAAGATGGAACAGCTGCTTTTTCAGATCTAGCAAAAGCGTTTAGAGTAAAATATGTGATAAAAATTGAGGTGGTTTAAACATGAATAAAACAAAACTAATTCTTGGAGTTATCTTATTTGGATCGCTATGGGGTTTTTCTGAGACCATACTTGGAACTTATCTCCATAATACTAGTTTGCCTACGGGTTCTATCATGACTGGTGTGTTTGCTGTTGGACTTATGACAATAAGCAGAGTACTCTACAAACAGAGAGGCATGCAATTTGGCATGGGTCTTGTTGCCGGGGCTTTAAGGTTATTCAACCCATGTGGTACTTGTTTTATCTGTTCAGCTATTGCCATAATGGCTGAGGGGTTAATTTTTGAGCTCATATGGTATAAGCTTTCACTTGATTTAACAGAGTTGAAAAAAACCACAATGTCAGTTAGCATGGGAATAATAGCAGCTTATGGTTGTTTTGTTGGAGGTTATATCGTCACACAGATTTTAACTCCGCTTTCTCAGAGTGCTGGATTTCATATTGAAAACCTAATAGTTTTTATTCCTCAGATTTTAGCACGTGGGTTACCCGCTGCTTTGATTGGAGGTATTCTTGTACCAGTTGCTTTAATGTTGAAGAAAGTTGATATAGCTAGTGTTAAAGACAAAGTATACTATCCATTGACTGCCACAGTATCAGCAGCATGTTGGATTATCGTGATATTAAACGCTATATTCATCCTAAAAGTAATTTAAAGTAAGTGATTGAAATGGATAAACCTAAAACAGTTAAAATCCTGAAATTCCATCCTGAAAAATGCGATGGTGGAAAAGTCTGTGAAAAAGCATGCTCGCAGGTTCATTTTAAAACAGATGAAGGCGGCGATAAATCAGCAATTAGAATCATAAAAGATGGTAACTCTTACAAGATGCATGTTTGTGACCAACGAGGACTATGCTTGGACATGTGCCCAGTTGGAGCTCTTACCAGAAGAAAAAATGGTGTCGTTTGGCTTGATAAAGATGTTTGTATCGGTTGCCAGGCATGTGTAGGTTTTTGCCCGATTGGTGCGATGAGAAAATCAGATGCTAGGATACAACCTTTCAAATGCATATCATGTGGTGCTTGTGTACGTGCCTGTCCTAACGGTGCCCTTGAACTTGTTGAAGTAAAAATCGATGATATAAAAGAAGTGGTTTATCATAAACAGGGGGTCTAGACTATGGTTGAAGGGCAAATTCCTATTGAGGAATATAAAACAGGTAACACGGTGCATGAATGGGATTTTAAAAAGATAAGGTTTGCACATAGAGTTCTTACTGAATACAATTACAAAAAAGTCGAGTTAAAACAAGGGTACGCAAACAGAACGCTTTATGTGAATCTAAGTAACAATACGATTAAAGAAAAGCAAGTCACCGATGAAATGAAAAAGAAATTTACAGGTGGTCGTGGTTTCGGTTTGAAGCTTTTGTGGGATTCTATCAAACCTACAACGCGATGGGATAGCGAAGAAAACGACCTTGTTATTACAACAGGTCCTTTGTGTGGAATCACCCAGTATCCTGGTTTTGGAAAATCTTTATGTTTAACTATCTCTCCATCAACAAATATAATCTGCGATAGTAACGTCGGTGGTTTCTTTGGTCCTTATTTGAAGTTTGCGGGTTTTGACGCCATCGAAATACAGGGAAAAGCAAAGCATGATGTCATTGTGGTTGTCGACGGTGAAAAAGGGAAAGTTACAATTGAAACCGCACCGTTGGAGGAAACAAATTCGCATTTACTAAATGATCAGCTCACCCATATGTATGCATCTGAGGATAGTGATAAATCAAGACAAAAGATATCTGTTGTATCCTCGGGCAAAGCCGCTGAAAACAGTTGGTGGGGCTGCCTAAATTTTTCGTTCTATGATATCAGACGCAAAGTGCCTCGTATGAAACAAGCAGGAAGAGGCGGACTTGGAACCGTATTGAGAGATAAGAAAGTTAAAGCAATTGTTGCAAAAGTTGAGAAGTTTGATGGTCTTTCAAACAATCCTGCTGATCCTGTGACTCTCGCAAAAGTAGGAACAAAAATTCACCGTGAGATTCGAGATTTGGA
>JBFYMH010000116.1:0-4582 GCA_041305005.1 Thermoplasmatales archaeon
TCCTTTCTTAAATAAACCCATTTTTCCTTCCGTAAACCTACAATTTCGTGTTTTAATTTTGTTTTTCCTTTTTGTATATCCTTAGTTTTTCTTCAGTTTATTAACTATATCTATCATCTCTTTTATTTTTTCCTTTATTTTCTCCTTTGACTCTTGGAACTCATTATCTAATTGTTTTATCTTTGTATGAAGGATGTCCATCTCTCTGACAATAATGTTAATTGTACCCCTTATTTGATCAATTTCAGATTTATCTTTGAGGTTGTCTTTCTCGTTACTGCACTCTTCTTGCTTCATATTTTTCCCCCATAAAATCTATTCCAAATCTTTCTCCATCTGCTCATCTTCTTCTTTTTCTTCCTTTTTCTCAATTTTTTTATTTCTTCTATTTATGTCTCCCTTTTTTCTATATTTATATTTATCTGCGTCTCTACTCATTTTTCCCCCTCAATTGCAATTTAAAAACAACTACAAGTTTATAAACCCTCAGATAACAGATGTTGACCTATAGAAATAAAAAAAGTAAGCAAGAATTCTTTAAAGCATCACTCAAACCTACAATTTACATAATTGTTTTTTGTTTCTCTTGTTTCATTTCTTTTTTGTATATTTTTATTGCATTGGAAACGTAAAAGTCTAATTTTTTTGTATTCCAATGTCTTTTTTTAATAATTTCTTCGACAGCATTATACTGAGGGGAACCTTTGTCCAAACTTTCTTTTGGTAATTCGTTTAAATATCTCTTAATTTCTTGTTGTACTTTTTCTTCTATATCGCTCATTTTCTCTTTCATTTTTTTGTCCTCAAATTGCAATTTCAATAACTACTAATGAACATATTGGGTAAATTTCCCGACTTTTGTCAATACTTTTTCCACATACACTTCGGGCATTGCCAGTATTTTATTTTTGGTCCATCACTATAAGGTTGCACAAAAGTCATTTCTTTTTTGCAGATTTTACATTTTTCCATTTTTACTCCCTCAAACTACAATTTTATAATCTTTTTCTTTTTGCCATTCTATAAATACGAATTCTCTCATGCATTTCATCTATTGTTTTTTCTTTATGATTTTCGAAACGTTTTTCGAAAGCAGTTGTGTTTTCCATTTTTTTCATCTCCATTTTAATCTTTATTTTTCATGTAAAAATCCATCATATAGACTACTTGTCTACTGTATGGTCGTTTTTCTTCTTTTGCGATTTTTTTCAGTTGTGATATTTCTTCTTTTGTTAAAGATATAGTCATTCTTACTACTTTATTTACCATACTTTTACACAACTATGTAATGTTATTACATGTATTTATTTATTTTTAAATAAAATTACATACCTTTAAATACTGAGGTAGCAGATGTTAACGTCCAGGTGTTCAAATCCCTTTCCCCTGCACTAATTTTTCAAAATGTCACTAACTGTTAACAATGGAATAAAATCTAGACCCATCTCTTCAATTTTCTGCCTAGCACCGCTTTCCCTGTCAACCACAACTAAAACCTTGTCTAATTTAGCCTTACTATTACGCAGAATATCAATTGTTTTTATTATAGAACTACCGCTAGTAGCAACATCCTCAACTATCAATACCCGCTTATTATTAACATCTCCGCCTTCAATTTGCTTGCCAGTTCCATGTTCTCTTTTTTCTTTTCTTATAATCACATATGGTATGTTCGTCTCAAGCGATAAGGCTACAACAAGTGGCACAGCACCGAGTTCCATGCCAGCAAGAAGATCATATTTACCTTTGTATTCGGCCATTGCCTCAGCGATTTTTTTAAGAATCCGCGGGTTAGTGCTAGCTTTCTTTATATCAATGTAATAATCACTTACTGCACCAGATGTTAAAACAAATCGTCCAAACTGAATAGCTTGACATTCTTTCAGCAGTTCTATGAGCTCTTTCTTATTCATACAATTTAGTCGTAATGCTAGTTAATGATTTATAATTTTATGTCAAAAAAAACTAGCATTTTATTTATTCAGGTTCAACAAATATTAAATAATAGATTATATTAACGAACCCGACGGTGAACAAAATGGCTGCTTCTAAATATGTTAGACAACCCATTGTCAGTGTTCTTGGTCATGTTGATCACGGTAAAACATCGCTCCTAGATTATATCAGAGGAACCACTGTAGCGGCACGCGAAGCAGGCGCTATAACACAGCATATAGGCGCAACAGAGGTGCCTATAGATGCAATCCATAAAATTTGTGGAGATTTATTGAAAGGTAAAAAATTTACTTTGCCAGGCCTATTGTTCATCGATACCCCCGGCCATCATGCTTTTACAACCCTCCGTACAAGAGGAGGATCACTAGCTGATCTGGCTGTACTTGTTGTTGATATAAACGAAGGTTTTAAACCACAGACCTATGAGTCAGTAAATATCTTGAAACAATACAAAACACCTTTTGTTATAGCTGCTAATAAAATCGATGCCATTTCAGGTTGGCAAACAAGCAAAGATATAAGCAAAATAAGAATAGAAAAACAGCGTGCTCATACCAGAGCCATCTTTGAAGAAAAACTTTATGAGATCATCGGGACACTCTCTGAAAATGGTCTCAGCTCTGATTTGTATTTTAACATAGGTGATTTTAGAAAAACCATAGCTATCATACCCTTATCTTCAAAGATTGGTGAGGGCATACCTGAGCTTCTAATGGTTCTAGTCGGTTTAGCACAAAGATTTTTAGAAGACAAGCTTCAAATAGAAAGTGGTCCTGGGAAAGGTAGTGTTTTAGAAGTAAAAGAAGAAGTTGGGCTTGGCACAACAATTGATGCCATCATCTATAATGGGATAATAAGAAACGATGACAAAATCGTGGTTGGTACCAAAGGTGAACCTCTTGTAACAAGCATAAAAGCTCTTCTCAAACCAAAACCACTTGATGAAATACGTGACCCTCGGGAGCGTTTTGATAGTGTTAAAGAAGTTCATGCTGCTTGCGGTATCAAGATTTCTTCGCCTAACCTGGAGAATGTAATCCCAGGCGCACCAATAAGAGTAGCAAAAGGCAATCTGCAAGAAATAATAGATGAAATAAAAAGTCAGACGAAAATAGATTTCGAGTTGGATGAACAGGGCATAATGATAATGGCGGACACAATAGGATCACTAGAGGCTCTCATAAAAGAATCCAGAGAAAATGGCATACATATCAGGAAAGCAGAGATAGGAAACGTGTCCAAGAGAGATATTATAGAGGCTAATGCAGCATCAGATCCATTGAATAAAGTCATTTTTGCTTTTAACATAAAAATATTGCCTGAAGCAAAAGATGAACTTGCAAACTCAGATATTACGATTTTCAACGAGGATGTCATTTATACTATACTTGAGAATTATGATGAATGGGTTCAAAAGAAGAAAGCACAGATCGAGAAAGAAAGAAGAGAAGAATACACACATCCAGGTATGGTAAAATTTATGCCAGAATATGTTTTCAGGGTTAGCCACCCAGCGATTATAGGTGTAAGGGTTTTAGCAGGCAGGATAAAAACAGATATGCGACTAATGAATAATGATGGGCGCACAATAGGTAAGATAAAGGGCATACAATCAGATAATCAGTCAATAGAAGAAGCCTTGCAAGGCCAAGAAGTCGCTATATCCATAGAAGACGTAACTGTTGGTAGACAAATTAAGGGGGGCGAAATCTTTTATACGGATATCCCCGAGAGTGATGCTAAGAAACTACATCAGATGGATATCCTAAACCCTGATGAAAAAGATGTTTTAGCCAAGATATTGGATATTAAACGTAAAACTAACAAGTTTTGGGGTATGTAACCCTGTTTTTTTTGATAAAAACCCTAATAAATACTTTTTAGTTACCTGGTGAACGATGGTGCTAGATTCTATACGAGAGATTAAAGAAGCCGAGAAACAAGCTATTCAGATGATAGATAAATCTAAAAAAGATGCTGAAAAAATAGTTGAAAAAGCTAGAAAACAAGCAGAAACATTAAAACAGAAAACAACACAGAAAACTCAGAAAAAAGTAGATGAACTTAAATCTAAAACAACCCAAAAAACTAAGAAAGATATAGAAACGATAAAGAAACAAACTGAAAAGGATATCGGTCTTATTAAAGAAAAAGCAGCATTAAAAACCTCAAAAGCTGTTGAACTTATAATAAAAGAGATGAATGAGGAGGAATAAAATATTTTATTTCCTGCTCCAATGAAAAAAGTATCGTTGATCGTACATCAAAACTATGTAGAAAACACCATAAAAACATTACATGAAACAGGGTTAATGGAGATCATTGACATATCAAAAGAGAAACAAGAAGATTTAGAACAAGTCTCCATGCATCCTGATACAAATATCTGCAATACATACGAGCTTAGATTATCCAGACTTATAGACATATTTAAAAAATCTAAAAAACAACCACGTGGATTGAAAGCTATATTAAATCCTCAGCTACCAAAGATAAAAACTGTTAAAGAAAAATCTTTGGAAGAATTGTTCTCGCAAGCTGAATCTTTGCTTAATAAAATTGAAAAAAACACGCTTGAAAATGAACAAAGATTGAAAGAATTAGACGAACAAAAACAGAGGATTAA
>JBFYMH010000117.1:0-4392 GCA_041305005.1 Thermoplasmatales archaeon
AGCATACTTATTCCCCCCAACATATTTTTACAAAAAATAATTACATCAGTTACTTTATTTTTATGATGTATCTCTGGATTTATTATTATTTGCGTTTTTAAGTTTGATATTTTATTGAAAATCTTCGCCCATGGAATTTCATTGTTAATATTGGGAACACGATGTTTATAATGGATATGAAAACCACCGAGAATTTCATCAGGGATAGATTTCTTTGTTTGAATTATTATCCGCTGACATATGGAGGAAAAGTAAATGTTTGATCGAAGGGGATAGCGAGATTGGGTATCGTGTCATCATTATAACCAAAACCTAGATAATCGGTCAATTGTATCTTTGATTTCTGGTCATACTGATGTAGCCAAAGTTCGTGAAGGTAAAGGTGATAGTGATACCACGACATGTTCCAGTCGCAATGACATACCAGCCGTAGCGTATCACCAGGCTCTGCATATAATTTTGGACCAAGATACATATCGTCATTACTTTGAAGGGTAATAATTAATTTGTTATTGATGTAGATGTCAAGTGAACAGCCAATGGACATGAAAATCACTTCTCCAAAATTCTCTCCAGTTAACCTCCATGCATGCCCTGTAAGTGTAATATCTGCCAAATTCGCTCCAGCTGAAACCTCAATAGTAGACATTTCGCTTGCAAGTTCTTTTCCACTGCTATCAAGGGCCTTTACTTGGATAGTTGGAGTTCCTCCTGGAATAAAAAAGACATCAGCAAGATCTTCGATTGTAAGAGTATTTGATGAATAAACAGAATAACTTTTTGATGCTGAAATTTTACCAGCACCGCTAATTAGAGTCACACCTATGTAATAGGCTTCGTCTGGAATGCCATTAATGGTAATTTTATCAAACCAAGCAGGGAAATAAAAATTATCTGCAGTTGGGTCACTGTTGGGATTAGGATAGACATGCAAATATACAGGATCTGGATCGTATATGCTTGTCGATTTAATCATATCATCGAGAAATGCGGTATGAACACTATATCCTTTCTCAAGAAGAAGGGTATTCATAGCCAGCATGTTTCCATACGAGACAGAGTAATGTACCTCTTGTTCGTACCCCAAAAATATTTTCGCACCTTTATCGAGAAAAATCCTATTAAAATAACCTCCGTAACATGTATTCAAATAGATATAACTTCCTGGAAGAGTAGTATCTATGTTCTCTCTCAGGAGATCAGCGCGGATGAAGGTTTGCAACCAGTATACAGGGGTCGCCCCGTCAAAACCCTTTTCTTCATCTGCGAAAAAGATTTTGTTCTCATGGTATAATTCTGTCAGCTCTTGTTTGATGGCGGAATTCTCTTGTAATGTCTTATTGGAAAAGAAACAAAATTGTAGATAGAGATTATCTTCATTGAAGTTTTTATCCGCACTACCATGTCCGGCAAACAAGATAATGCCATATTCATCGAGACTAAAATAATCCTCCGGCAAAATATTACCACCACGAACTACTCCTGTGGCTGGATCTCTATCGACTACTTTGATGACAATATCATCGTCTGTCCAGCCGTATGCTTTAAACCAGTCAATGGTGTCATTCCAAGGTTTTGTGGGAAAATTTGAGTCATAGTAGGAGGGGCTAAGAATTAACATCTTTTTTTTGTTTGGAGTGATTTTTTCTTGTATTGCATCAAATGAGAGTTGATGTGTAGACTCAAAGGTTTCTCCAACACCTGATGTATACCCTGACTCCATAGGCTGTTCAGATACACCACCAAAACAAAGAGTATTTTTTGACAGATAATCATCATATGAATTTCCACCAGCTGCCATAAAACCAGCCCCTGATGTTCCATTGGTTGATTCCTCGGATTCATACGTGTCAACGATTGCACCACCACCCGCTGAATATTTAATAAAAATTGAGTAATTGTCGATACCGAGATGTGCGTTTTCCACTCCTTCGTATTCCGTGTTAATTTTTTGTATCAATTGCTGTCGAGCGTTTTTCGCTGAGGTATTTTGCCGTAACATGTCATACTCGTTATAGGCAGATCTTAGAACAGCGAGATCATTATCACTGATAATAGGGGTGTTATCTGAGAAATTCCCATCATTGTTTGTACAGCCGGTGAATAACCCAGTACTAATCATTATAAAAGTGATTATAAACCCAATTATGATTAGTTGTTTTTTCATAATCTTTGCTCCCCAAATTACAATTTCAAAACAACTACTTCTTTATAAATCCTCAGATAACAGACTTCCTCCCTGCTCCTACGCCCTCCTTAAACCTACAATTTCATAATGAATAAATCACATATTCGTCGTAATATCCTTATTATCAACAATGCAAAACTTCCAGTCATCCCATATCCCCTCAGGATTATCGGTTTCTTTGGTGCCACTTTTCATTTCCTGTTTTCGATGCTTATTTTATTGTATTATTTATTAAAAAATCTTCTTTTTTAAGGTACTGTGGCAAAAGCGTTATATACGAGCTATTCCCATAATTACTATTGTTTATGACAAAAAAAGAGAAACAGGAAATTAAATTGTTTGTTCAAGAACGATCAGAATATATTAAGTACTGTGCTAGAGTTCATTAGGATTGTATTTTTTTAGCCATTGTAATATTTTTATTCCATAGACCGATCTCATCAGTTTTTTGAGTTCGTTTATCCTCGCTTTTTCCTCCAGGATATTTGTTATTCTAAAAAACTCCCTGTGTAACTCATGTTTTTCTTCATAGGGTAGTCTCCATTTTTCCAATTGAATTCTTTCCGTATTGGTTGCAAGTGGTCGGCAGTGATTTTTCTGTAAAAACCGTTCAGCAGATAGAAGTGATGTCCGGTGATTTCCATTTCTGAAAGGATGCAACACTATGAGAGATACGCAATATCCCAATGCTTTGCGATAGATATCTTTTCCAAATTGTTCGGATATAAAACGAATAGTAAATCTGATATCATCAGGTTGTACAACTTGAAATTTTTCCTCCTCGCCTGTAAGTTGAAGTGAATATCGATTGATTTCAATTATTTCCTCTTCTGAGAGATAAACAATCATAGCAGGTACATCACGTTACTATTTATTCAAGATTATCATTAATTGTTTTTTCTTTGAATGACTACAGTGGTCCGTGTAATCTCCTTATCCTCAATCATGCAAAACTTCCAATCATCCCAAATCCCATCAGGGTTATCTGTCTCATTGGTGCCACAGATTTTACAGAGCAAAAACAAAAACTCAATTATGATTCCTCGGTTAGAGCCACCATTTTACCAAAAATTAGAGAAATATTTATATACTATTTAATACCATATAGTTATTAGTTAATAACAATTGGTGATAAAAATGTCAAAAACTATTCAAGAATACAAACTCAGTCATTCTCCTACTTTAAACACGGTTCTTATGGTTGAACATACGCTCCAAAACATGAACGAAAGTGTAATTAAAATTTCAGAGCTTAAAAAACGCCTTCCAAAGCAAATAAATCACAATACCCTTATGATTATCCTTGCCTATCTTGAAGCAAGCAACAAGATCGCAGTCAGCCTAAAAGGAATCACCTGGATCCACAATCCCAATACACGCCTACAAAAAGCGATTTCCGAGGGTCTTGAACTATGAAAAAAGTAAGAGTGGTTCTTTCACCGGAAGCTGAAGAAGTCTACAAACATCTCAATAAAGAAGCACCAACATCAAAAACAGAACGCATAATCCTAAATGCAATCAACAAAAAAATAGAGTTAATCAAAATGAATTATCATTATGGAGACCCGATAGCAAAAGATCTTATTCCACGGGAATACAAAGAGAAATATGATATTAAAAATCTTTTCCGCGTTGAACTCCCAAACTATTGGAGAATGCTATATACATTAACAGATGATGAAACAAAAATAGAAATTATAGCCTTTGTTCTTGATTTAATTGATCATTCAACCTACGATAAAAAATTCGGTTATAAAAAGAAGTAAACAACAATCATCGTTTTAGAATTAGAGTGTTTGTAAATCTAATCAGAGATAAATTTTCAGCACAACGCCAATCATGATTCACTTGATTAGAACTTAGGCAGGATATCCTTATTATTCAAAATATTGAACTTGCAATCCTCACATATCCCATCAGGGTTATCGGTTTCTTTAGAGACGCAGATTTTACAAATCATAACAACGTAAACATTAGATAAATATCTCTAAACGCCTTCGACATATTCTTCTCATTGTAAGCATAAACTTCTAGCGTATGTAATCCTTTAGACCCCTTTACTTTCCAACTAAAGGGTGGAGACGTATCAGTATATACTAACTTCTGGTCAAGATAGAACTCAACATAGTCAGTATTTGCGGTTTCTAACTTAACAGTGTGTGGACCAAAAATCCTGGGAGCACCCAACTGAATGCCTTCTATGC
>JBFYMH010000118.1:0-10660 GCA_041305005.1 Thermoplasmatales archaeon
AAAGCAATAATCATATCGGTTCTGTTTATGGCTGAATCAAAGTTTATTTTCGAGTAACCATCATTGATGCTAAGATTTTTCATTTTAATGGTACTGTAGTTAGATAGGTGTTCTATGAAAAACTCACTAAGAATAAAAGAACTATCATTAGCACTTATGCTCATTGTTATGTTATTCCATTCCAGTAATTCACCAGCATAGTATGGATTAACATAGCTTTCATTAGTAATATTGAGTAGAGAAACAATTGTTCTGCCGGTGGATGACATTGAGATGTTTATTGAACCTAGGTCAAGCCATTGCCAGCTCGTATTAAAACTATGCAGACTCGTGTTGAAACAATCAACATGTAAATAGACATCGGCATCCTCTGTTGTAACAACAAAAGTGTTTCTGGTTGCATTAGCACGAGTGATATTCACTTGTAAAAGGCCGTTGAGTTGTGCTGTGAGGTTTTCAATTTCTAGCGACTGGTTGCCATCAACTGTTTTTCTGATGTCTAAATCATTTATTGTTAAAAACCCGCCGTTTCTTATATCAACCTCAAAGCTTGTAACATTATAGTTATCCCAGGAAGCAGCTATTAACGCTGATGTATCACCTGTCTCAATCATTGCATCAATTGATATGTTTAGTTGCACGTCTGATTGATTGGATTTTGAACAATTAAAAGATGTATTTAGATATAGAGAGCCGCTGCCTTGGAATTCTAACTCAAAAGCGCCTGTTTGTTTCGACATGTTCTCAATTTTTAGACTGCCAGATAATGTTGGTATTGAGACGTCAATTATTTCACCAAACCACATACGAAAATCCGACAAGCTAACCAGTGCGCCACCATCCAGTGTGAATCTTCTCTCATCATCTATTGTGTTCCATGAAATATTAAACCTATCACCTATGGAATTCAAACGGATTTTACCTATGATGCCACCATATGTACCATTCCAGTTCAGAGACATATCAACATCGATGTTTAGGCTGCCACCAATTGAGATATAACCACTGGAAAAGTCGCTACTGAAATAGTAGTCAATGTTGATTTCCCCGCCAAACTCAAAATAGAATGTGTCATTCTCAGCAACATAAACATATGATGCATTGTACCACTGACCATTATAGCCTAAAACAAGACCATAGATTTCTATGCCACCTGTAATACTAAATGAACAGTTACAGATGATGTTGCTACCATTGTTTTTCGCGTACAAATTGATGTTGATACCACCAATGTTTTTCCTTAGCATATGAGCGATTTGTAGAGTAAAATTACCCTTGCCAACTACGTAGCTTTTAACATCAAGGTTGTATAAATCGAAGTACCTACCAGATATAGAAAAATTGATTTTTTCATCGCGCAAATCATCATAATAAATATCTAACGGGTTTTCTTTGATATGTTTGAGCAAGCATGCACCTTCAAATGTGTTACCATTTTCACCACATATTGACATTGAAAGGTTCAAGTCTGTTTTGCTTTGCTCAATTTTTAGATGATGGTTTGATAGATTCCAAGACATAGTCATATTAGCATCGTTTTCAATTAGAACATCAACGTTTACATCTGCGTTAAAACCGGTTTTTAGTATATCCTGGATGTTTGTGTTGAGGTGCGCTGAGCAACCATTTGTGTCACTAAATAAATGCAATTTTCCTTCTTCTAAACCATATTTTTGCGACAAAGACCAATTTAGTTTGGCAAAAGTTGGTAGGTCGTTGAAATATAGTCTCCAGCCAGGATCTGTTAGATCATCACAGAAACCTATTTCGCTTATTGTTTTATCAAATGTGTCTAGTTCCATCCAGCCCTCGCACTCAGGTAAGAACGATAAAGTTATCTGCTCCGGCAGGTTTTTGACGTAGAAATAAAAGTCTTTGCTGTTTTCTCTAAACAATGTTACATTAACCGGGTTCGTACTAATCTGTTTGTACTCAACTTTACTTGTTTTTCTGAACAACTTGGTGAGAGCTATGTTAAATGTGAAACTAGATAATTTATCTATCAAAAAACCTACGCTATCGTTGTCATTGTTTTCATCTTTTGTGTAATACAGTTTAACTTTTGATTCATGTGAAGCATCGAGTTTGATTGTAATGTCTTTACTTTTTTTCATTCTGTCAATTGAGAAATCTGCTTTCACGGCTGGGTCGTAGTTGATTTTGAAAACATTCTGCGAAAAAACAGTGTCACCCTCAGTGTCAGCGATTGATACAAGAAGATTCAATTTGTTTTTACCAGCTATTGAACCGGGGTTTACAGAAAACCTATGTGTTGGCATACGTCTTGGGTATACGAGATGAGGAACATACGTATGGGTTATTGTACAACTATCTGGTATCTCCTCGCCATCCGGCGACTGGTACCCCATTCTTATGCGATCTATAGTTCCACCAGATATTTTGGATAAAAGCCGGGGGAGGTATTCTAGATATATCTCAAAAGAGGTGTTTTTTATGTTGTCCATACCAGGCAGACGTTTCACAAGCAGAGATGTTTTGATAGAAAAGGCCAGTGGATGAAAATCAATGCTTAGGCGGCGGAAAACTGAAACGCGAACGTCTTTATCACCATCACCATCGACATCTATAATGGTGGGTAGTAATAGTTTTAATTTGGTTGTTTTCTCAGTGTTGTTATATTTAGTGACAACATGCAATGGTATTATCTCTATTCTTTTTAAAGAAAAATTTTTTAGAAATGTTTGTAAGTTAATCCTTTGACTGCTGGATTCAGCTGTTTTAATTTTTTCTATAATCATGTCTTTTATTTTCGACTTAGTTATGCCATAGGCTAAAATCGGTGATGAGAATGTGGTTGCAGTCAATATAAAAACTAGGAGAACACAAATGATTTTGACTAATACTCTATTATTGTAACGGTATTCCCCCATTTTTTACTACTCCTCTCTTGTTAACTGAGCTACAGAGGTGTTTTTATCATATCTATGACACTATATATAATTTATTATATGTAAGACAAAATTTAATACCGTTTATGGAAAAGTTGTCGCTGTCACCCAACAATCCTGAAATATACGGGTCGTTGGGTGTTGCCACATATCCTCCATTCGTATGCAGCAGATGGCTAAGATATGCAACAAATTCGCGACATGTATACGATACCAAGGTTGTCCTCTTTTTCATCTCTTGACGTCACGTCTGAACGATCAAAGAGGGACCCAAATTGGCATAGATTTTTGTTGCCTTGAATTTGCTGTTCCAGTCACTTCATCATGGAACTCTTCGAATCAAGGCAAATAAAAATCATGAAAAGTGTTGTTAATTAATGTTTTGGTAGATTGTTTTTATCTATATTTGTTAATTTCTTTTTGGAGAGAAAATGCTTTTTCTCTAGATTTTTCTGCAAAATCTTCTTTATCCCCTGCAAAGATTATCTCGCGAGATGAATTAATGAGTGCCATTTCGTGCTTGCTGTTTGTTCCGTACTTAACCGTTTTTTCAACATCCCCGCCTTGTTTGCCAATGCCTGGTATTAGTAGTGGTATATTGTCACCGAGTATACTGCGTATGGTCTTTAGTTCATCTGGATAAGTGGCACCAACAACTTCACCGCAACATCCAATTTTATCCCAATCTTTTATCTTCTCAGCAACAATTTTATACAACGGTTTTCCTTGGGTTTTAAGGTCCTGGAAATCAACAGCAGACGGGTTAGAGGTTCTACATAAAATAAAGCTGCATTTATCCTTATATTCCAAAAACGGTGCAACACCGTCCTTTCCAAGATATGGGTTGACTGTCACCGCATCTGCATTAAATTTCTCAAATAAAGACTGAGCATATTTCTTAGCTGTGTTGCCTATGTCGTTCCTTTTTCCATCAAGTATAACAACAACGTTTCTGGGAATATGTTTTATTGTTTTATCAAGAAGTTCAAATCCTTTCGAGCCTAGAACTTCATAGAAAGCCATATTGAGTTTATACGCACAAACGATGTCTTTAGTTGCATCAATTATAGATTTGTTGAAATCAAAGAAGGGATCCTTACTTGTATTAAATAAAAACGTAGGTGTTTTTTCTTCGTCAATGTCAAGACCAACACAAACTAGGCTATCATTTTCATGAACAATATTTGAGAGTTTTTCTCGGAAGTCCATAAGACCCTCAAACCCGTTAATAGTATATCGGATATAAAAGATGCTGTCACCCAGTTAGTTATATATGAGAAAAACAGAATACAGCAACTTAGATGAAAATAATCTACGGGGTATGTTCCTGGGGCCTTGGTCATGCAACAAGATCCTTGCCAGTTATACGTAAGTTGATCGACGAGGATAACGATTTAACAATTATTTCCAGTGGTAGATCTCTCGAATTGCTTAAAAATGAATTGGGAGAAAACATAGAATACATTGACATACCAGATTATCCGATGTTGTTATCAAAAAACGCACGGCAGTTCATGGCAAAGAGTGTGATCTACTGGCCTAATTTTATTGGTGGGATGAGAAAAGGTCTGAAGCAACTCACTAAGATGCTAGAGACGAGAAAATGTGATCGTATCATTTCTGATGCACGTTACGAAATATATAGCAGGAAAATCCCATCGTTTTTCATCTCTCATCAAATAAGAATAATGAACCCGCTTCGCATAAAAATGTTTGAGTCTGGCAGCGAAATCTTCAATTTATTCTTCTTTAGAAGATACTGTGGTGTTATCGTACCTGATTACAAAGATGATAACCTCTCAGGCGATTTGTCGCATAATCTTAAAAGAATAGATGAGAACAAAATTCACTATGTTGGTGTTCTCTCCGATTTCAAAAAAATGAATGCAAAAAAGGATATTGACTACCTAATTTCTATTTCAGGACCTGAACCGCAGAGAGGCATATTAGAAAAAAAATTGCTATCTCAAATAAATCAGCTTGAAGGAAAAATTGTAGTAACGTTGGGAAAAACAGAAAAGAAAAACACCGACGCTCAGGAAAATGTAGAGATATATTCATTTTTAACAAAAGAAAAACGGGAGGAATTATTGAACCGAGCAAAACTTGTAATCTCTCGCAGTGGTTATTCAACAATATTAGATTTAGCAGTAATAGGTACGAAAGCACTAATGACACCTACACCGGGGCAGATAGAACAAGAATATTTGGCTGAATATCATAACAAAAATGGTACTTTTTATTCTGTTAATCAGGAAAAAATAGATTTGAAAAAAGATGTTGATATCGCAAAAAAGAAAACGGGGATAACAAGAAAATGTGATGTTAAAAAATCTGTCGAGAACATAATTAGGATAATTAACTCTGTCGATAAAAGCCCTTTTCAATAGTTTTTCCTTTTGGAATCGGTTTTATTAAGGTAAACGATATATAAGATTATCATATACCGTGAGGAGATGGCCAGAAGGCTTGTAACAAAAATTAGAGCGGTTGCAAAAAGTTGGTTTTTTTGGTTAATACTAATTCTAGCTATCGCAATATTTATTCGTTCTATACCTGCTTGGACTAATGCAGCTTGGGGTGGCGATTTTGGTATTTACTATGGGCTCTCAAAATCGTTCGTAGAAACAAAAGAATTATTTAACCCATATGTTGGCTGGGGTGGATCATACCAGTATTTCCCTGTGTTGTATGCAGTCACTGGTATAGCTCATTGGGTAACAGGCTTGGATGTTATAACGATTCTACCGAAAATTGCACCAATCTTTGGTGGTCTTTCAATATTTATCTTCTATTTTATAGTATATCACCTTGTTGGTGATAGAAAGAAAGCACTTCTTGCAAGTCTCTTTCTTTCAGTTTTGCCATTCCATGTTTACCAGACCAGTCATGCTGCACCACTCACAATGGGCCATTTTTTCATGATGCTGTCACTGTATCTTTTCCTTAAATTTAGACAAAGAACATGGTTCATATTACCACTCTTCATCTCGACAGCTCTATTGATTATGTCTCATCATCTCACCACATATTTCTACATCCTCTCAATTGCATCAATTATATTCTTTGAAAATATTAGTGTTGAACATTGGACTAGTTCGATAAAGAAAGATGTTACATACGTACTTGCAACTAGTATTCTCATTTTTTCTTATTGGATCATAATCGCTAATCCTGTATACAGAGATTTTATGTCAGGTGGGCTTAGGATAGGAGGTTTTTACATAGGATCCATCTTCGTGATAGCCCTATTTTATCTGAGTTTCTTTGCGATGTTTGGGCTAATTTTGTTTAAAAGAAAAATGGGATTTTCCTATGTTAAAAAATTACCTACAGCAAAAAAATCTTTTTTTGTATTTTTAGTTACTACAATTGGTTTATTTTTATTAGCTTGTTTTTTTATTGTAGAAAAAATTCCGTGGACTAATTTCAGTCTTACGCCACTGTCTGTACTATATTCAATTCCCTTGATTTTCGTATGCGGTTTTGCAGCCGCCGGATTTGGACATATACGCTTTATCCAAAATGGTAATTTTATTAGAGGATGGTTTTTTGGAATCTTCATATCATTCATATACGCATTGATAACAAATGGTTTACTATTCCCGGATAGACATCTTGAATACCTTATGGTGCCGATTAGCATTTTTGCTGTTTATGGCATTCAAACAATTTGTATTATAGCATCAGAAAAAATTTCTAGTTCAAAAGAAAAAATTCAACAAATAAAACCTTCTGTTTACTTTTTTAAGAAACCTGGTTTGCTAAAAAAATCCCAGTTTCTCTATGTAGCTGTTGCACTGGTACTTATAGCAGCTGTTGGCTCATCAGTATATCCTTCCAACAGAGCATTGAATATCCAGGACGAGTCGATTACAAATGAAAATGTCGCGGTTATGACTTGGTTAGAACAAAACGTTGAAAAGAATGGTAGTTTGATTGCATCTGATCATCGTCTCTCACGACTTGCGGAGGCGTCTGGTTTTAATACAACAGTAAACGAGGCGCGTAACATTTGGGTTGCGGAGAACTTCACAGATTATTCAAGCGAATTATACGGGTTTGGTAAAAATTACAGCAAAATTTCTCTAGTGGTAATCGACGATATCATGAAGAAAGATGTTGTATGGGTTGGACTCTGGGATATCGTTTACATGACAAACGAGTCTTATGAAAAATTTTCTCATGAGCCATTCGAACTGTTATATAGAAATGCTACTGTTAATGAGGACATGGAAGAAGTCCATTGGGCAGAGGTGTATTCTGTGAATTGGACGTATATAGAAAAATATCTGAGAGAGAATTAGGTCACTTATTTTTATGTTGTTCTAAAAGTTGTCTGTAAACTTTTTCGTATTCAGAGCCTACGTTTTTCATTGAATGTTTTTTGCTAAGTAGTAAACTGTTTTTACTCATGGTTTCGCGTAGTTTTTTATCAGACAGTATTTTGATTATGTTGTTTGCAAGTTGTTTGTTGTCACCTGGTTCAAACAACAGACCGTTGTCGGAATTTGCAAGTTCTGGTACGGCTCCTTTATTCACTACAATAGTTGGCAATCCGGAAGATATTGCTTCTAAAGTTACTATGCTTTGTAGTTCTGATTCAGCTGGCATAACGAAAACATCAGCAAGTAAGTATATGTTCTGGTAGTCTTTCCATTCCAAGAAATCTATGAACGTTGTATTGTCTGAAACACCTAGGTCTTTTGTCATTTGCATTATCTCTTTTTTGTAACCACCTGATCCGCAGAAAAGAAAATGCGCGTTAATTTTTTTTGTAACAATTGGTATTGCTTTTATAAAAACATCAAGGTTTTTTTCTTGGTTTATTCTGCCTGTGTACAGAACAACGTTTTCTTTTGGTAAACCAATTTTTTTCCGTAGATATTCCCCATCTTTGTTTGGTTTGAATGTTTCTATGTCTACACCGTTTGATATTGGTGTTATATTTGTTTTTAGTCCTCTTGTTTTGTACATGTCTGCGCCTGTTTGTGTTGGTATTGTAGCCCAGTCGACCATGTTATATAGATAGACTAGGTATGACCATGAGTATTTGCGCATTGTTTTGTAGAATTTTGTGTTAGAAAACGGGGCAAGCATATTTTCAGGTAGCATGTGAATAGAGCCTACTAAAGGAATTTTTAGTTTTTTTGCGCAAACAATTGCGCTCATGCTGATCGGGTAGGCTGAGCATATGTTTATTATATCCGGTTTGAATGATTTGATGATTTTGTTTACATAAAAAAGCGGGAATAGTGAGAAATGATATTTGCCGTTCATGTAGAATGGTAGTTTGATGCCTCTTGTCCGGTAGATTTTTGATCCGTTGTCTTCTTCGATTGTGTTTTTGTATGAGAAACCTGGTGCTATGACCCTTACATCATGTCCTTTTTTTACTAGTTCGTGGACGATTCGATGTTGTGCTATCGCTCCGCCGTCTATGATCGGGTAGTATGATTCCGTTGTGAATAATATCTTCATTTTTGTTGATTCACCTATTGTTTTTTGTTAAAATATCTATTGTGATAAACGGTTTTTTTATTTAAAAATATACGGGCTTAGTGATGAGACCAACGACCATGGTGATGCAAACACATCTGTTGCGAAGTATTGGTACCACCCGCAACGTCTAGGGCAATTTTTCATATCTATTCTCGCTTGCTTTGCTTCCCTGGTTTTTAGGAAATCCATGAATGATCCTTCTGTGAAGTTGTAGATTCTTTGTCCAACTGTTCTACATGGATAAAAAAGACCACCATCAGAGTCTATTATTATAGATGATGATGAGCAACCATGTGGTTTGTTTATGTTTTCTAGGAAACCACTTGGCGTTGTTATCGTGTTTTTGTATTTCGTTTTTAATCTGATTATCTCTTCTTTGAAATCCTTTGGATCAGGATAGTAATCACCTGTTCCATCTAGGTGGCATGCTGGCATAACAACTGTTCTAGCACCGACCTCATGTATTCTCTTAACCTTTTTTTCAAGAGCAGGCATAGTTTCTTTTGTTACAACTATTTGTATGCATATCTCTGGGCCGTAGCTCTGGAATTCTTCTAATCTGTCAAAGAAATCTATGTTGCCATGTCCCTCGTCAATACTTATGTGTAGGTAATCTATGTGTTTACCATATTCTTTCATCGGTCTTTTATCAAGCAGATGACCATTGGTTGTAAAAAAAAGATAAAAAGGTTTTTTGTGAGCGTATTCAAGTATTTCTCCCAAGTCTTTTCTTATAAGTGGGTCCCCACCTTCAAGGCTTAGGACGACTACGCTTGATTTTGCTATGTTGTCTATTACTTTGAAAACATCCTCTTTTTTTAGGTCAGGTGTTTTCTCCATCCAAACATTACAGAAACTACACCTAAGGCCGCATTTATGGGTTACTTTAAATGAAGCGTAAAATGGGTAAACGCATTCTCTAGCTAGACGGTTTGAAAAAGCATAGCCCATGGTTTTTATGTATTTCTCTAAAGGTAGTTTCTTCATATATTCACAAAGATAGTTTTACTTATTTATCGCTGTATTTCACAAAAGATTTTTCGTCTTCCCATATAGAATAATCTTTTTTACTTCTTAAGCTTATACGTTTTTTTGGTTTCTCTTCTTTTACCTTGGTTTCTTCTTTTTTCTTTGTTTTATCTCCGGGGAAGATATGTGGGAATATCTCTGACAATTTCCTTGTAATTATATGGGCCGATAAGAAAAACGCTATTGCTACTTCGGCAAACAGTAGTATTGCTGCTACTATCCAGCCAGTTGTCAGGAAACTTGCTTTAATGTCAAATATTTGGTAAACATAGTTCAGTATGTACATCAATAGAAATGCCAGCGGGACAAATATTAGATAGATGGAGTCCAATATGAAGGGCATGGACTCTTTTCCTGTTGTGATACTCCTGTATAACGCCCATGCATGGAGAAATAACAGAAAACATGCTGAGGGGCAGATAAGCATCGAGAACATGTAATAAAGCAAGTCCATGTCCGTGACAACAACCGCATCTATCAGATATAAGAAAGTAGCTACTGCTATGGCTGTTAAGAGAACGATGACTATAGCTTCCAGTGCGTAGTATTTTTTGATTTCTGAGACGTATTCTTCCTCTTCTTCGAGTTCTTCTTTTGTTTTTTCAATTTCTTTTATAAGTCCTTGTATTTTGTTGTCTGCCTTGTTTTGGTCAGGTTGTTTTTCTTGCATGAAGTAACTAATCGTATATGAGTATAAAAATATACAATATTTGAAATAAGCATAAGAAAGATATATTTATCATAAAATACCAATAGCGTGGATAAAGAAGGAAAAAAATCTAGGAGAATGAAGTTTTCCATCATTTTTAGTATGGCCCTTAGCATCTCCATAATTATTTTGATATTGTATTTCACGATTGATGCTAAAACAATAGAGTACCTCTCTGTTGTTTCGCTTCGTCCTGAGTTTTTTCTTTTTTTTGGTGCCGCAGTGCTGTTGAATGTTTTATATTGGTTTATCTGGGGCGCCCGTCTAAAGGTTCTTGGTAATGCTATTGACACAAATGTTCATGTTGGTTTATGGGAGACTGAAAAAATTGTTATTGCGAATCAATTCATGGCTGGTATCACCCCTTCGGTTGCTGGTGGGGAGCCTGTTAGAATCTATCTGTTGAATAGGGATGGTCTCAGTTTGGGTAGCGCCACTGCAACGGTTCTTGGCGAACGGCTTATTGATGCTATTTTTATTCTTTTGTTGATTCCTTTTGGTTTCTATGTTT
>JBFYMH010000119.1:0-2762 GCA_041305005.1 Thermoplasmatales archaeon
TAGGCATAAGAAAAACAAAACCAAGAATCTACAAGAAAAAAGTATCACTAAAATTATGGTACGAAGGATTACATAATAAAACTCAAAAATTCGAGGAAAAAAAATATGGCAAAATCCTTCCTATAGCGCTTTGGGTTTTTATGTTCATACCATTCCAGGGCACAGGCGCAATGTCTACAACAATCATTGGTACATGGCTTGGTCTCAAATATAGAGAAATCCTTTTGATTGTCGCAATAGGTTCTCTGTTATCAATATTGTTTGTTACTTTTGCATACCTAGGTATTTTGAATATATTTGGATAAAAAAACAAGTCTAGTGTTTATAACTTGGTTTTTGAATTTCCAGCATTATCCTCTTCAACTTCTTTTTTGTATTGTAATCATATACTACATCAATTTTTTCTCCAGTATCTGGGTTCATGCCTGTCCAGTACATACAAGACGAGACGGTCATAGGTGTTGGTGTAAAAACTTGGAAATGTTCCATGTTTCTAAGTTTCTTTTTTTTCATTGTGTCACGCAAAAACAAGACTTCATTTATATTGTCACCTGGGTGTCCTATCATAAAATAATATCTCAAATCCTGTTTTTTCTTTGCGTTGATTTCTGTAAAAAAAGATAAGAACTCATCAAAACCAGTGTTGTCTTTGTTCATCAACGTTACAACTTTTTTTGAAAAATGTTCAGGAGCAATCTTTAGACAACCAGAGATATGATGCTCTGATATTTCTTTAATGTATTCTTTGCTTTCCAAAGCCAGATCATATCTGATACCACTTCTAATAAAAATTTTTTTGACACCAGGTATTTTTCTTGCTTTTCTGAGTAAACTTATAAGTCTTTTATGGGTTTTATCAAGCTCTGGGCATCTGATGCATTTTGTTTTACAATGATTTTTTGTGTCATCGGAACCAAGTTTGCATTCCATGGCATACATGTTTGAAGAAGGTCCCACTAAATCATCTATATGCCCTTTGAAATCCAAGTGTTTAGTTAGATTCTTTATTTCTGCGAGTATATTCTCCTCCGATCTCGATATAATCTTTTCCCCTTGATGTAACGCAAGAGAGCAGAAATTACATAAGCCTATGCATCCTCTATGTGTCACAACAGAGAATTTACCCATTTCTAAAAGTGATTTAGAGTGCATTTTCCTGGTGTAGTTTAAAGAGTAAATCCAATCAACATCTTTTGTTGTATATGCCGGGTATTTGTATTGTAAAACATAGTTATTTGTGTATTCCTGCGCAAGGTTTTTTTCGTTTGAAAAACCTATTTGCATCTCACAAAACTTTTTTTTATCTTCAACAACTTGCTTAAAAGATGGTAGTTTTTCAAAAGAGGGATCAAGTTCTTTACTAACAATACATGTCCCTTCGACTCCTTTTAATTCTTCTCCTTTTTTAAGACGTTCTGCGATTTCTAGTATCTGTTTTTCACCGTTGCCATAAACCAATATGTTTGCTCGCGAATCAAAAAGAATGCTACGTCTTATATTATTGTCCCAGTAATCATAGTGTGCGAAACGTCTAAGAGATGCCTCTATACCACCTATGACAATAGGCGTATTTGACTTAAAATATTCCTTAATCTTGTTGCAATATACTATTACCGCTCTGTCAGGTATTTTTGTTGCAGTGCTGTATTTATCTTCGACTCGTTTCCTCTTCATCGGAGTATAATTGTGCACCATACTATCTATGGAGCCAGATGTTACACCAAAACACAACCGCGGGATGCCTAATCTTGTGTAATCTTCCTTGCGCTCTGGTTTTTCTATGATTCCAACACTGTAACCTTTTGCATCAAGTACCCTTGCGATAACTCCTACAGGGGATAAGGGATGGTCATCGTAGTATTCCCCAGTTATGAGGATTATATCGAAATCTTCACCTTTTTTTGCAATCATAATTATTTCAACTTATATAATCGGGCTATTTAAAACTAATAAGTCATATCACGGGAAAGATTCATTAATCTCTTTCTTTTTTCGGTGCCAATGACAGACATACTGTTAACAAACGATGATGGATACAAATCAGCAGGCTTTTTACCACTATTAAAAGAGTTGTCAGAAGAGTTTTCCGTTGTTACTGTTGTACCTGATAGAGAAAAAAGTTGGATTGGAAAAGCAGTCACAAAAAAAAGTCCCTTGAAACTGAAAAAAACGAAACTGAACGGTTTTGATATTTTTACCATAAACGGGACTCCAGCTGACTGCGTTCAAATCGGATTGTATAATGTTTTGGATTCGTTCCCAAAGATGGTTGTTTCAGGAATTAACCAAGGATCAAATGTTGGGCACGCACGTATTCTCAGCTCAGGGACAGTTGGTGCAACGATGGAGGCATCTATAGAAGGAGTTAAGGCGTTGGCTTCTTCGCTCAGAATACCTGGTGATATTAAGAAAAAACTTGATCTCTTCGATGAAAAAAACTATGTGGTATTCGAAAACCCTGCGAAGATAACAGCAAGGTTAGCTAAAATATTGATTGACAAAGAATTTGATGACGATGTGGATCTTTTCTCTGCGAATATACCGTTTAACGTTCCTCTTGATGCAGATATTGAAATAACAAAACCTTTCAAAAAACCCTACGGAAAATTATTTTATGAAAAAAAAGATGGTTTTGTTCTTAGAACCCCGAGTCTAAATTTTGAAAAATTAGAGGATGGTACTGATCTAAAAGCTTTGAGCGAAGGAAAAGTATCTCTGACACCGATAAATTTATCCTTATTCAAAGAGGGTTCTATCGAGAA
>JBFYMH010000120.1:0-5041 GCA_041305005.1 Thermoplasmatales archaeon
AAAAACCATACTGTTCCTGAAAAAATCTCTGCTATAACTGTGATCTGCATATCTAGTGTAAAAAACGTTATCGCCAATATGTATAATCCAACTGTTGTGAGCCCTGCCGTATAAACATTAACAGATTTACCATGGATGACATCCTTTAATTGTGGTAGAAGCATAAAACCAAATGATAGACCAACGATAGCAATCACAATATCTTGCCACATACAAAAGAGGGGTAACAGCTGATTATCAATAAAACTATTTATAAAATAAATTACAAAAGAAGTAGGTAGTGCTCCCGACGGGATTCGAACCCATGTCCACAGCTCGAAGGGCTGTAATGATTGGCCGCTACACTACGGGAGCAAGAGTATTATATCTCTGTAAGAGTATCCCAAGAATACTAAATACTTATTTAAAATTACGCTCTTCCATTAAAGTAATAAAAATTTGATGTTGAAGAGTTATTATAGAATATAATATGATATTTTACTCGGTGTCTCTTTCGCTTTCCTCTGTTTCTTCTTCCTCGTCGATCTCTTCTTCGTCATCTATACTCTGTGAGCCAAATCTTCCTTTTCTTACAGTTTTTTTTGTCATAATCCCATTCCTTTCCATTTTTGAGAATATGTAGTTAAATTAATGAGTGTTTATAAAACTTACGAGAATGCTAATTTATTAAAATATATATTTGGTTATCATCAATCAAATGCGCAATCTTCTATCTGATGAGAAAGATTGCTACGATGAACACCGTTACTACAATGTTGTTGATAAAAAATAGAGCAACCTTCCATTTTCCAAGCCGTTCTTCTTTTGGCAAATGCTTCTGATTTGCCCATAGGGCACCCCAACCTAGTAGCCACATACCAAAAACGCCCGTGAGCATAAGATAAATCGTCATGAGAATTATAGGCTGCTTTATGAACATCAAAGGAACACTTACAACGAGAAGATAGATGAGGATATAGCCCTGGAATCTCTTGAAACTTATTTTTTGCACACGTTTGCTTAGAGGATCTAGCCATGCTTTGATCATTCGTGGAGTTGCATCCATTCCTGCGTAGATAGAGCCACCTATCACAACAACTATGGCAATTGGGTAAAGGTAATTACCTACAAACGGACTAATTACTGAATAGATATTCTTTTGCGCTGAAATCAAGTCAACGCCGTTGGGAACCAAATGTCTATCTCCAAGAATAATGACTCCAGCTACCATGAATGCGGCCATGAAAATGGCGACTATAATAAAGGAAATTAAAAGATCTAACTTTACTCCTGTCATTGTTTCAGATTTTAACTCTACCTTCTTTTCATTGACTCGGTTTCGCCACCAGCATATGTAAGCAGTAAAGTCTGCATAAGCTCCGTGCATTGTCCCATAAATTGCTGCCAGTTGTAGCATTACGGGAACGGCAATAATATCCTGTGCTGTTACCCAGGGGGCAACCGTGGGGACTTGAATTGTAAAAAAGCCGTCTAGCATGGAAAACCAATCTGGATGGACTACAGCAACAGCAATAAGCGCACCAAATGATAGAAATACTGCAAACACCAGTTGGATTTTCTCTATCACTCTATACGAACTGGCAAATCCAAGTAATGCAATCGCTAATCCAACGCTAACCCCCCAAATGATGAAGTTACCAACATTGGTAAACGATGTTATTATATTTCCAAGAATAGTCAGAAATGTTGCAATCATGAATGGGAGCAAAGCAAAACCTATGATAAGTGAAACGATATTGATCCAACCGCGTGGTCTAAAGCGAGCAAAAAGGGTCATTATGTGCTCTCCCGACAGTAAAGAATATCGTGTTGCAAGATATGCAGTTAAGCCTTTTGTAATCATTGCAAAGGTAATGATCCATAGCGCAGAGTAAACAGGAATTGCCCAAGCACCAATACGAGGTGCTAATACTACATCCCCGGCACCCATCGTCATACATGCAATAATTGCGCCTGGCCCAAAATATTTCAAATATCTAAAAACGCTTTTTTTCTTTTCCTTCATCAACTATTCCTCAAAGATGATTTTATCATGTTTTTCTGCTAGAGATGCTTTTGGTGTGCTTTTCGCACGCTTCTTTCGCGCTAATTCATCGTATGATTTCTCTCCGCCAGATTCATCTATGAGTTTTCTACCTTTTTCAATCTGCTCGAGTATCCCTATGTTGAGTCCTGCTACAGAATTGGGGACTAGTCTTTTCATTAGTATCCGCGACGGCAGTTTTAACCCGAGAGGAACAGACTCTCTCCTGATAATGGTCCCTGGCACCGGAAACAACCATATTCCTATAGAATCCTCGCCTAGTTTTGTAACTGGCAACCACGCAGAAGCCTGCCTTTCAGGCTCCGCACCAACATCACCAGGTATCCATTTCCCATCTACGTAAACCTCGCCTTCACCATGTAGTAAAAACAAACCCATGGCGTCATACCATTTTTTCATAAGCGGGGCATGATCAAGAGCTGGTTGAGCCCATTGATCCAGCATAGTTAATGCAAAGAATTTATACCTAGCTGGAATCCCTGCTGCTCTGCAAAGTGCAATAAAGATTGAAATCTTATGTACGCATGTTCCTGTACCTCTCTTCAGAGTTTCTGTGACTTCATCCAATGGAGTGAATTCTAAGATTATCTTTCTTTTTGCAAACTCAAATGCAGCTTGTGCAAATTCAAAGTCTGATTTCTTATAGGCGCCAAGCTCATGCGCTAGTGCAATAATCTCTGGTGCCCTGGAGTCACAATATAAGGTTGGTCTAAGGTATTTCTCCTCAGATTTACAGTATTTCATACCTTGTTTGAACTCTGGTATCTTATAGGTTGGTTTTGGTCTAACATAAATATTTTTCTTCTCTTGTTTTTTAGCTGCTCTCACACTTCCAAGATTCAACAACAAGATTTTAAGAAGCAAAAACACTCCTTTTAGATTCATTTGAACCATTAAAAGAGGAGGCATGTACTCCTTTTTTTTAATCTCCCAGGGTGTTAACATATATTTTTTTCACCTTCCGAATTCTGTAGAAAGCATTTTACGCATTTCTTCAGCACATCCTCTAATTTCCTCTCCCGCTGATCTTTTAATCTCAGGCTCAAGAACAGGTCCGGGTCTATCACAAACAGGGCAGTGTTCCAACAACTTTACTCTATCACCACTTACTATAAAACCAGGGTAACTAAAAGTTGAACCATCTAGGAATGCAAATCTGCCGTATTCCCCGTAGCCCATGGGTTTCAGCTCTTCATCTAATACCATGGCATGATAGTATGAGTGTGGAACATGCAAATAATGACCCTCAGGACAATGAGTCATCCATCCGTTACCTTCGACCATCCCATAGAAATCAAGGCAGTGCTCGGGTTTTACACCAAGTACTGCTTCAACCTTTTTCCTAAAATCAGCAACAGGCATACGTTTATCCTCGTACACCTTCCATCCACCGCCTGTTAACACAGCTCCTTTGCCAGAGAAATCAAACGTCCGTCCATCCTCCTCTAATTTCTTCATAACTGAGTAGAGTAGAAACGGTGCACCAGCAAAAGCAATTTTATTACCTGATTTTTGATTTTGCTCCAGCCATCTGATTATATCTTTAACTATCTTCTTTTGCATTCTTGCTATGGCAATGGCAGCTAACTTAGTTTTCACACCTTTGCCACCAAGCATGCTTAATCTAATAGTTTCTGTGTTTATCTCTCTGTCAATCGCTATTTTTATGTCCTTTATAGCATCAAAATAAATACTACATACTTTGCCTGCGAAAACATTGGTTTTAAAAGGATTTGGCATAAGCAGATAACCATGCATTTCGTAATCCCACAAAGGATAAGCCATTGTTATTATTGCCTTTGCAGCTAGATACTCTGCAACATTAAATGTTCTCATATCACGTGGTATAAAAGTATGTCTTCCGCTTGTTCCGCTACTGTATGCAACTGCCATACCAGTTGCATTGAATGCATTTATAACGTCATCAAAAGACGGGTTTTTTCCAGATATTTTCACGGTAGGGATTTCCCCGGTAATCATATTTCCCAGCCATATAGCAAAATCTCTCCCGAAAGGATAATCTTTGTAAAATTTGTCTGGGACTAAAGGTATTTTCTCAAGGTCATCATAGTTTTTTATATCGTCCGCTGATACGCTGTGGTCCTGACAAAACTTGTGATAAATCTTATTATGTTCATAATGTCTATTGAACTGATATTTTATTGCCTTAAACTGTAGCTCTTTCGCTTCTTTATCAGAAACCCTATAGAGGTCTTTTGGACCATAGGTTGCATAATCAGATGGAGTCCAATCTTCTTTTTTGGGGATATATTTTGTAACTAGGTTATCAAATTTTTTTATATAGGCATCGAAATTTGCCGTCAAATTTTTAACTCCCCCGGTTTTTACAATTTCAAATTTATGATTTGTCAGTCAGTATATATCATTGTCGATTATTTATCTATATATGAATATTCGATGAATTTGATGAGTCTTACATTTATTTTTTAGTAGCCCTGAGCGGATTCGAACCGCTGTCGTCGGCTCCAAAGGCCGAAATGATTGACCACTACACCACAGGGCTATAGAATGCGTGTTTTTGTGATGGGAGTGGATTATAATATCTATATATAACTTTTAACATACGGTACTCACTAAGATTGTTAATGGAGATTGATCATATTGATTGACGAAAAACTCCTGAGTAAGGTTTCCGCTGAACTTAAGAAAAAGGGTTTGACTATAGCTACAGCTGAATCTTGTACCGGTGGTTTGATTGCTCATACTCTTACTAATGTCTCTGGTAGCTCAGATTATTTTGATGGAGGAATTGTATCTTATAGTAATAGATCTAAGATAGAATCAGTTGGTGTGCCAGATGGAGTAATTAGGAAACATGGAGCGGTTAGCGAAGAAGTAGCAAAATCTATGGCTGAAGGTATCAGACTAAAATCAAACGTAGATGTTGGATTGGCTACTACTGGTATCGCTGGTCCAACTGGTGGTACTAAGGAAAAACCTGTTGGACTTGTTTATATTGCCGTTTCCGCATCAGAT
>JBFYMH010000121.1:0-2820 GCA_041305005.1 Thermoplasmatales archaeon
AAGGGATGTTTCTAGAGTAAAAGTATTTCTATTATAAATTAGATTACATCAACGTAGAATTAAATTAAGGAGAATGGGATGATATGGAAAAACTAGCTGAGATTAACGACAAAATTAAGGCACTTAAAACCGCACGCGATATACTAAAAGAAGAATACTCTGACTCTGAGTTTCATAAAAAGAAAGAGGCTAACCCCCAATCAATTGTTCCACCTTCACCAAAGGATGCTGAGATATACAAGCTTTTAACTGCTATACAACAACTAGATCATTACATAAAGAAACTTCAGGATCAACAATTTAATTTGTTGAAAAAAGAGGGAAACGAATAACAATCTTTTTTTATAGTATGTTTCGCCTCAGACCAAAGAAAGATCTAACTAGAACAATAACAGGTATTATCTCGAGTCTACCTATCCACATGTTGAAGATAAGCATAATTTTTGCGGCAGGTTGCATCGCCATGCTGGTTATACCAGTTGATAAACCCACGTTTCCCTGAGCAGAAGATACCTCAAGAAAAACATTACCAAGGGTCTGACTTGGATAAATAATACCTATAACAACCACTCCAACTAAAAGTAGTATGGCCCACATAAACGAGATTATAGCTGCCTCATTAATCAGGTCCATTGCCTCATTGTTAGATAATGGTTTTTTACCGAATTTATGGACAAAAACCCTTTTTGGCGAAGATATCGAGCGTTTTATTCTCCAATTTACCCCTTTACTTAGAAGTATAGCCCTAAATAGTTTTATTCCCCCAGCTGTCGAACCAGCTGCGCCACCGATTATCATAGCAAAAGACAATATGAATTTTGCAGATTCAGTCCAATCTATTATATTTACTGAATTAAAACCTGTGCATGTCAGTGCTGAAACAAACTGAAAACCAGAGTCCTTTAATGAAAGAAGTATATTACTTTTGTAATTTAAGTCTGGATCATTTATGTTAACATAAGTCAACACTATTACTCCAATTATTGTGATGAAAATAAAAGCCTGGAGCTGAGCATCTGAAAAAAATCTTTTTATTCTTCCATTTAGCAGATCATAATGTGCTGCAAATGTAATAGCACCAGCCGTCATTAAAATGACCATAGCAATTTGGCTTATTGCCCCAAAACCTATAGCACTATCATCTGTTACTGAGAAACCACCGGTTGCAAGCGCAGTCATACCATGATTAATCGACTCCCATGGAGTCATACCATTGGTAGTAACCATTCCAATGATAACTAAAACTGTTATGCCAACTATTGTGTATAGCAAAAATATCCACCATATTGTTCTAACAGTTTTTACAACAGATGGATGCGTTCTTTGTTCCCTTCCCTCAGATTTATACAAAACATAAGAACCAACACCAGGCCTGGCAAGAATGGCGAGAGTTAAAATAATAACACCGATGCCACCAATCCATTGAATATAGGTACGCCAAAATTGCAACGTGTAAGGTAGAAGACTTGGTTTAAAAATGAAACCATCAAACATACTAAGACCTGTACCAGTCCACCCAGACATACACTCAAAAAAGGCCGATAGAAAATCCATATTAATAGTAGGATTAGTTTTGTTAAAACCAATTAAAAGAAATGGAATAGTACTAATAATCGGTATAAACAACCAACTGAGCGCAGCTGTAACCATAGCTGTTTTAAAATCAGCTGGTTCGGCTTTTTTAAAAATAAAATGCAGAGGTATACCAATTAAAAAGAACATACCTGACGTAAGAAGAATCGGACCTATACCGTATCCTTCGTTGAAATAAAGAGGCACAAATAGAGCAAAAAGAGAGATAACACCCACAGCAATGAGAATGTTACCCAAATCCCTAAGAACAGTCCGCAAATCACCCATATGTTCCTTACTTCTCCTTTACCAACCTTTAAACCTACGCATATAAGAAAACATCAATCAACTTAATATTTTTACTTATTTTTAATCTCTGCAAGTCTTTTATCCAAATCTTTCTTAAGATCATTAGATATATCTCTCTTAGTAAAAAAATCTGCTTTCGCTGCTATTGCAACCTTCGCAGCCAATATACGAGCTATTTTACCTCTGTTCTCTCTTGGGGCTTTATTTATAAGCTGATTCTGGAATAATACGCCATGCTTTGGCGGTCGACCTCCCTCTTTCTTAAACCTAAATAGAGCCTTTTCAGCACCTAACAATTGTATAGTTGAAGACGGCATAACAGCAAGCCTGTTTAAACCCCCTGCAAGCGATATCAGACGCGCACCGATAAGAGAACCAACCATATTACTAACATTTGGGGCAATCTTAGTCATATCTTCGTCTATTTGTTTCTCCAATCTTTTGATTTCTTTGTTAACATCTGAAAAAACGTTTTCAAATGGTTTGATTTTCTTTGATGGAGTTGGAACAAGTGACCAACTATCCATACGCTCAGACAAGAGATTCGACGTCTGTATAAGCTCATCCAAAGCATTTACCATCTGAACAACCTGCAAATCCTCTGACTTAAGTTTATCCTCCGCCTTTCCTTCGCTTAAAAGCATCGAAGCATCATGAAGCAGAGGCTGCGAAAAACCAAAATCCTCTGGTTTGATATTTATTTCTTTGAAAAAGGAGTCATCCGGATCATAATCTCCAATTGACTGTAATCTTTTTTCGCTGACCTTTACACTAACATCTTTTGTTATCTTTTTTTCCTCAGCAAGTATCTCGTTTTTATCTATCTTCTTAAGCCTCTTAGCTATCTCTTTTTTATCCTCTGGAAAAAGAATCTTATTTTTTATACCGCTATCATCACAGAGAAATGTGCCAAACCATTTTGTTATAAGATACATATCA
>JBFYMH010000122.1:0-5298 GCA_041305005.1 Thermoplasmatales archaeon
TGGCAAAGAACCTTCGTAATACTATTAAGTTGCGTTCTAAGACAAAGACTTTTCATACAGTTGTTGGTAACGAGCAGATGTCCAAGGAGAATATAGTTGATAACATAGAGGCTATTATTAAGAGACTTGAGAATAAGTTGGAGAAATCTAGGATTGATCTTGGTTCTATTTATGTTAAGACAACGATGGGTCCTCCGGGGAGAATAGTTTAGGGTGATCTTTTTTTATGGCTCATGTAGCAAAATGGAAACACGGGGAAGTATCTGAGATTGCAAATCTGCTTACAAGTAACAAGGTTATTGGTATAGTTGAAATCGGTGGTATCCCCGGTCCTCAGATGCAAAAAATGAGGAAGAATCTTCAGAAAAATGCTGTTGTTCGCTCTGCAAAAAACACTCTTATAATTAAGGCTCTTGATGAGGCTGAAAACAAAGTAAAAGGAATAAGTGCTTTGAAGCATGCTGTAAACGGTCAGACTGCAATTATTGCTACTGACATGAACCCTTTTAAATTATTTGGTCAGATTAAAGCAACTCGTACTATGACCCCTGCGAAGGGTGGGGAAACAGCCCCAAGTGATATTTCTGTGAAATCCGGTGAGACTAATTTCAAACCAGGTCCTATTGTCGGTGAATTACAAAAAGTGGGTATACCAGCTGCCATCCAGGATGGCAAGGTTGTTATTAAAACTGACAAGGTTCTTGTTCCAGCTGGGCAGAAAATACCTGCTGATGTCGCACAGATGATCACACGTCTTGAGATATTCCCAATTGAGGTTGGTATGACCCTTCATGGTGTCTATGAGGATGGTAAAATCTTCAAATCAGATGTTCTTGACATTAACATCGATGAGTTTAAGATGAAGCTCCAACAGGCTTCCAATTACGCGTTTAACCTTGCTATAGAATCAGCATGGGTTAACAAGATGACTATAATGCCTCTATTGCAGAAGGCGCATCGCGATGCTTTCGCCCTTGCAATGGAGAAGAATATAATTACTAAAGATACCGTTAAGAATTTGTTGTCTAAGGCACATAGAAATATGGTTGTTGTTGCATCACGTGCACAACAAGAGGCTTTAGATGAAGACTTAAAGAAAATGATAACATAAAAAAACTACAGGAGGAAAAATAAAATGGAATACATATACAGCGCACTGCTTCTTCACTCTGCAGGCAAACAAGTTACAGAAGAACACATAAAAAAAGTGTTGACTGCTGCTGGTGTAAAAGCTGACGAAGCACGAATAAAAGCTTTGACTGCATCCCTCGAAGGCGTCAACATAGATGAAGCCATCAAGACAGCGGCTATTGCATTAGCTGCTCCCGCAGCACCTGCAAAATCTGCTGAGACGCCTGGAGAAGGTAAGAAAGAAGAGAAGAAAAAAGAGAAAAAAGAAGAAGTCTCTGAAGAAGAAGCTGCAGCAGGCCTAGGCGCACTATTCGGCTAAAATAAACAAATACTGTTTCAACAAATATGCAAATGTGTGCCGTATTGTAATGGTTACCAGAACCATATTTGTTGAAAAACAATTTTTTCTTTTTAATAGAACTATTTCTTAGTGTATTTCAGTAAAAGTTTGGGGGACGGGATGCGTTCATAGGAGGAATGTGCCTCTATGTGGAAAGCAGGTATTTAATTTACCTCCCCAAATACTCCTTGTCCCCCATTTTAATAATCTTTTTTTTAAATAAATAGTTTTTCCCCAGTTTTTCCCTCCTGTTAAAATTAAGTTTACAGGGGGAGATAAAAACAGGTTGTTTTTTTAATTTTATTAGTTAACTAAAGTTAACGCAGGTTAACTACATCCATGCGTCAAGACCCTTCTGCTCAGTCGTAGAAATATCAGAAAGACCAAAAGCACCCTGTATATAATTTTCAATCATCTTTTTGTACCATTCTAAATCAATTTCATTTGTATTTTTTAAAAGGTCAACAGGGTACATATAATCGATTGGTTTAACACCGCTTTTAGATGGGTTGGTGATGCCTGGTAAAGGTCTTTTTGTTACAACAAATTTCAGTTTAATTCGTGTTCTGACGGGCTGGCCAAGAAGTTTTTCTAGCGCAGCAGAGCGTTTACTAAAAACAGATGCGGAGCCATTCTGAATAGTTTTATAGCGTTTTGATGGCTGGACAGATTGAATCAGTGTTAAATCATCTATATCAACTTTAGATAAATCCAATTTTAATAGTATCTCTTTTGTTTTATTCTTTATACTGTTTTTAATCGCACATCTAGCTTTTTCCTCGTCATCCCAACAAGGGTTATCTTTCAAGACAAGCATCATTATCTCTTCTAGTACTTTACGTGCGATGTTTGCTTTGTCAGATCCTTTGAAATTATTGCCCTTTGTCGTCATCTCTATTTTACCATTTTTTTCATCAAAGATAAGGTAGTTTTTATGTTTAACAAAAATCATGCTGTCATGTATCTCTGGCTCTAACTCAAAATCAGGATAGTTTAAATCCTCTTGCCATTTTTTGTCACATTCATCAATCGCTGCAATTGCCACCTCTGGTTTGGTAAGCCAAGATTTTTCGTCAGCGTTCTGAGAAACACCCAATGTTTTTGAGAAACCTGGGAGATTCCCAGCTGAGCGAGAGCATCCAAGGTATATACCATCTGTGTCACCGTAAACTACACGGATGTTTTTACTCTCAAGATATTTTAGTGTATCAGCAAGTATCATCTGACCTTTTGTTGTAATGGCAGCTGCACCCCATAGATTGAATTGTCTACCTGTTACAGTTGGTGCTGAGAGGATCCCATGGGTTCCAGCATTTCTGGCACCCTTCATACTTTGGTACATCATTTTTAGTCTCTGCAATTCAATTTTGTCACCTTTTTTCTTTGCTTCCTTGAGCTCTTTTTTTATTTTAGCAATCATGTTCATTATGCCGGTCATAGCATGGTTTACGACGCCAGGTGAATCATCTATTTTTATTCCTATGATGTAGCCTTTATCTGCGTAGGAGTCCTCTGAGTTTATCTCTCGCCAAAATACGTCCTTGTTTTCAAAAAATTTTTCAGGTAGTTTTTTTAGCCATATCCATGCATCAGGTTTCTCCGTCTTGGACGCAAGTTTTACTGTATCTGCGCCTATGTTCATAGCTTTCAGAATAGTTGGATACATAGCACCGACATCAGCTACAACAACATGGTACCATGGGACAAAATCAGAATGCGCCTCTTTGTCAGGTTTTATTGTCATACCACCAGGCATATGATAACTCAGTGATTCCTCGTCATCAACCGCCCTCTCATTGTAAATAACATATGGGTATTCTACCCATTCGGGCATTTCATCGCCGTACTTCAGAACACGTACGATATCTTTTGATAGTTGTTCGCGTTTCTTTTTTGCTTGTTTAATTATTTCTTCTCTGGTTTTGCATCCATTGAAATCTTTTACTAAAACCTGCGATACTGATTTAACCCTGCAGATGGGCGGCATAATCTTTTTTTGGACTGCGCCGCGTAAAAGAGCCATATGGTCCCACATGTTTACGGCACCAGTTGGTAGCAGCATATCAAAAGGCATACAAGTCGTAAAAGCCAGTGGCAACGCCTGTTGGATAAGATTCAAAGTCACCCCTATTTGCTCCTGTATATCTTGTTTGTTGTACTTCAAAGTCCTAGCATCTATCTTAATTTGAGAAGGAGCCAAAATAATCCTGTCCTTAACGATAACACCTAAAAAAGGAGCCAGGGTTTTAAGGCTGAATTCATCTAAAAAATGATAAAACTTACGTGCTGCAAGATAAGTATCAAAACAAGTTGGGTAAAACTGTACGACCTCGGAGCCGACGCCAAAATGAAATGACTTGTCAAGCCTGCAATGTTCATTAATGAAACATTGAAAAGTTTTCCTTTCTTCTTCGGAGAGTTGTTCACGGTAATTCTTCAAAATCCAATCTATCCTACCATACAAATGGAAATTATCAAAACCCACGATGTTATGGCCAGATGCGATATCGCAGCTACCAAGTATCTTACACATATCGTATAGGTTTTTGACTTCTTCATCAATATTGTTTGAAACAAGTTGTTTGATTTCCATGTCCTCCCAATTAGATGGACAATCTATGATATCGAAACTGAATTCTTCTTTCTCAAGTTTTTTGCTGGACTCAAAAACTAAATCAAAACTCGAATAACCTACGATGTCTATTGGGACATCGGTTTTTCCCTCTTCGTAATTAGTAGTCTCAATATCATAAACTAAAACTTTTAGTTTCTTTTTTTCACCGTTTGTATCAAAAAGCCATGTTGTTCCATTTGCCGCTAAATCCAAAAGCGCCCTCTGGTGGTATGGTATGTCATGCTCTGCTGTGTAGAAACCATGGTTGAAAAAAAGATGGTCGCTAACCTCTGGGACAAAATAAGATTTTTTTGTATAAACCCTGAATACTTTTCTTTTTTTGTTGAAATCTCGGAAGCTTCTGTAATCTTCAATTTCGCCGATTTCATCTATTTTATTTAATGGATCTGTTTCAGAATTGTTTGTTTGAAGTTTTTTGATAAGTTCTTTTCTATTTTTTTCTAAATCCTCGTTTTTTTCGCAGAATGCCAGAAAATATGGTTTATGTAAATCTGATATCGGCTTCGGAGGCTTTTTATGGTAATACAAGTAATCTGGTGAAATTCCAAGTAATGTGTCACTCATAATATTTTTCTTCCCCGCTTAACAATTTACCCCAATATATTCCATTGTACTTAAATTGTTAGAATTAATCTTATATGCATTTACTATATTTCACTTCTTTGATTCTTTATGACTACGAATATAGTTTATTCGAAAGAATTTGATAAACACGATAACATAGGTCATCCTGAAAACGCTAGACGTCTCCAGGTTATGGTTGGTGAGCTTAGAAAAACTTCTTTCTATAATGAACTTGGCATAGTCGAACCAGAGATATTGCCTGAGGAGATGCTTTATTCAATTCACTCAGATGAGATGATACAAGAAATCAAAAACATAAGTTCCAGCGGTGGCTCATGGATAGATCTTGACACGTATGTTTGTAGTTCAGACTACGATGTTGCTAGGTTGGCTGCAGGCGGGGTTTTGCAGGTTTGCAAACAAGTTTTAGCAGGTAAGGCTGATAACGCTTTTGCACTGGTTAGACCGCCTGGTCATCATGCATCGCGTGATAGGTCCATGGGTTTTTGTCTTTTTAACAACGCTGCGATAGCAGCAAATGATATCGCAAAAAAAGGAAAACGTGTTTTACTTTTTGATCACGATGTGCACCACGGTAACGGTACACAATCTATTTTTTTTGATAGAA
>JBFYMH010000123.1:0-7115 GCA_041305005.1 Thermoplasmatales archaeon
GCCTCAGCTATAGTAGTCTCACCAAAAAGATAATCAAAAGCTTCACCACGACCATGAGCAATCAAACCAGTCTCATGAACCAAACCATCTTTCATAGCCTGTGAAATTTTATCCCTTGTAACAAGAGAGAAATAACGTGGATGACTACGAGGTATCTCTTTCATATTTCAATACCAAACAACAGACACATCCTTTTAAAATTTAGGGGATAAACTAAACAAAATCAAGAAATATAAAAGATAAAACAAAGAATATTATTTATCCATACATACTTGGCTGTGGAGCCTGAGTGCCAGAAACAACAGGCTTAGCCTGCTTATGGAATTTCTGCAATTGTTTCTCTATACGTTCTGATTCCTCATACAACGGGTTAACGTTTATCTCCACGTTCATAAGTAGACCCATTACATTAATAGCTGCAGCAGCAGCCTTAGCATCAGGATAGTTCGGATGCGCCTCAGCCAAAATAGAAATAACATCAAAATTCATCTGTCTACCCATGTTAAGCAAAACCCCGGATACGCCAGCTATGATACCATTTTTGAACTGAGGTATCTTTTTTGTTATCAACAAGTTCCTAGCTTTCTCTGTCGAACCTATGGCATATGCATCAGATATCTGCTCCTCCTGAGATTCTTTTCCTTCGACGACCATGCCCTCAGGTGAGATTAAAAGTTTGCAATTTTTTTTGGTAACCCATCTCATAATCGACTCAGAAATAGAATTTATGAGCGTAGGTTTAGGCCTAAACTCTGATACGAAAACAACAATTTTTTCTCCATTGTTCTGAGCTCCAGCGTAAATACGAACAGGTGATAACGGCTCACCAGTGTGAACAACAGATAACGTTGGAAAATCTGCAGAGTTAACACATCCTATCTGTTTAAGGTTCAAAGCATCAATAAGATAATTAGCGGCAATAGTACTTACAAGACCTATTGAGGGAAAACCTGCTATAACGGTTGCCCCGCTTAAGTCTGCTTCCTCAAAATCGCATATTTCAACTTCATCTTTCAAAGTGCATCACCATCTGAATTGTAAACACAAATCACTTTCTAGCATTTAAAACTAATTGGTGAAAACCGGGTGTTTAACCTTTTACCACGCCAAGCGGTAAAAATTTCACCACCTTAAGAGAAATACCGGCACCATGCGTAACATTTACCACCTCACTCACATCCTTGTACGCACCTGGTGCCTCTTCCGCCATAACCTTCCAGCTAGCCGGATGAGCATAAATGCCTTTTTTCTTAAGTTCATTCATTATGTGTTCGCCACGCCATTTTCTAACAGCCTCGTTTCTAGACATAACACGTCCAGCACCATGACATGTAGAACCAAACGTTTCTTCAGACTCTTTTGTGCCTTTTAGCAGATAGCTTTCAGTCCCCATATCTCCCGGTATGAGAACAGGTTGCCCAACATCCCTGTATTTCTGTGGCACCTCACTTTTTCCCGGACCAAATGAGCGGGTCGCACCCTTTCTATGGACATAGACCTTTCTTTTTTTGCCTTCTACTAAATGTTCTTCAAGTTTTGCTATATTGTGACAAACATCATACACTATGCCCATATCCAGACTTTCAGCGCTCTGACCAAGTATTTTCTCAAATGATTCACGCACCCAGTGAACAATCATCTGTCTGTTACACCATGCAAAGTTTGCTGCGCAAGCCATATCTTTAAGGTAATCCTGCCCCTCAGGTGAGTTAACTGGTACACATGCTAACTGCCTATCGGGCAGAGATATGTTGTATTTCTTTACCGCTCTCTCAAAAATCTGCAGATGATCAGTACAAACCTGATGACCAAAACCACGAGAACCAGTATGAATCATTACAACAACTTGGTCTTTTTCTTTTATACCAAAAACTTTAGCAGCAACAGGGTCAAATATCTCATCTACTTTCTGTAACTCCAAGAAATGGTTACCTGCACCAAGCGAACCAAGCTGCGGAGCACCACGCTGCTTTGCTTTCTCAGAGATATTAGATAAACCAGCATGTTTGAGACAACCATTTTCCTCAAGATATTCTAGATCATCATCCCAGCCATAGCCATGTTCAACAGCCCATCGAGCACCTAGTTTCAAAACATCGTCTAGCTCATGTCTACTAAGCTTTACCTTTGCTTCAGAACCAAGACCAGATGGAACATTTTTAAACATCTCATCAACAATTAGCTGTATCTTCTTAAAATCAAGGTCACTGGCATGCAAATTTGTTCTAACAAGTCGCACCCCACAATTTATATCAAAACCTACGCCACCAGGGGAAACAACGCCATTTTCTGCGTCAGTGGCAGCAACACCACCAATTGGAAAACCATACCCCCAATGGATATCAGGCATAGCCAAAGATTTACCAACAATGCCGGGAAGCATTGTAACATTCGCTGCTTGTTCAGGAGCACTATCAGTACGAATCGAAGAAATCATATGTTCATTAGCATAAATAACAGCAGAAGTCAGCATCTGGAGATTATTATTTTGTCCTTTATAGCTGCAGGGAATCTCGTACCTAAAACCATTAACCTTATTCAAAGGGCCGTTCCACATAAATTGTACACTTAAGAAAGGTTAATGCAGAAACTTATTTATAAATATCGGGTGACAAAAAAACCGTTTATTTTCTCTTCCTAAGATACGGTACACCAGTTTTTCTGTTTATTCTAACTTCAAAACCTTTTGGTAAATCAGAAGGTTCAGATCTGTTACGTTTCTGTTTGCTAAAGAAATAAACTTCCCTTTTTTGTTTATCCTTGGATTTCTTGGATTTAGTTTTAACATCCTTTTTGTAGAGAGTGTAACTACCATGTTTGTACTGCTTGGATTTCTTTTTTACTCTCGGTTTTTGTTTTTTGCTTTTTTTAACTTTAGTAATAGTTTCCTTTTCTTCGACTATTTTTTCAGAGGGCTCTTCAAAATCTTTTGATACGTCTTTGTCATACGCCTCGGCGATAGAAAAAGCGGTTGTTTTTTTAGCTTTCTTACTTTTTTTCTTCAGATCTTTCTTAATTTTCTTTGCAAGCTTCTTACCTATCCCATCAATTTTTGCCAAATTTTTAACAGAAGTTTCTTTTAAAACATCAACAGATATTATTCCATTTTCAACAAGCAATGAAGCTGTTTTTCCGTCTATACTTTTCATACCATCGAAAACATTTATCTCCTCATCTTTCTTGGTAGGTAGTGTTTGTTCTTCGTCTTCATCGAAAAACATTTTTTCGTCTTCCACGAATTCTTCTTCAGGTACAAATTCTTCTTCCTTTTTTGTTTCTTCAAATTCTTCTTCTAAAATAAAAGATTCGCTTGTTTCTTCTTGCGGAGTGGTGTTTATACTTGCTCTGGCTATTTCTAGTTCCTGAAGTTCTTTTTTGATTTTTTTAGCTAACTTTCTTTTTATGCCTTTGATTCTAGATAAATCCTTTACAGACGCGCTTCTCAAATCATCTAATGAAGTAAAACCATTATCGTACAGCAAAGTAGCTGTTTTTTCATCTATGTTTATTATATCCTTGAATGCATCTAATTTGTTTTGTTTTTCTTCGCAGAACAGTCGCTCTCCTTTTTCTTCAAAAAACATATCCTCTTCATGTTCGAGTTTTTTTTCTTCTTCAGTTATTTCAAATTCTTTAGATTCAGTATCTGAAGATTCAAAATCAGACGGTTCTTTTGCAAAAGGTTCTTTTATTTCTTCAAATTCCGGTTCATCTTTTTCTTCGAGAGGTTTTTTCTCTTCAACTGTTTTTACTTGTTCATCCTCGGAATCCAATGCTTCGAATTCAGGAATCTCCTCATCTTTTAATTCGTGTTTCTCTTCAACTTTTTCTTTAATTTGTTCCTGTTCAACTTTTTTAGTTTCCACAGGTTCCCATTCAGGAAGTTTCTCATACTCCTTGTGTTCAGGTTCTTCGATTTTTTGGGTTATTTTTTTCTCCGACGTCTCAACTTTTTTTATAGTCTCTTTTGGTTTAACCTCTATGAACTCAGGTCCGATAACTTCAACTTTTTTAATCTCAAATAATTCCTTATCTTTAATTTCTTCTTTTACTTCCACTTTTTCTGTTTCAGGCTGTATAAAGTTTGGTGTTTCTGTGATCTCTGCCTCTTTATAGTGAATTGTTACTTGTGGTTTTAGAGAATCATTTTTTTCATCTGTTTTTTCAGAATCTCTATAAACATTTACTGTGCCCTCTTTTGAGTTTTTGGATAACCTGTTTTGTAAAACCTTCAAATATTTTTCATCCTCCGGATGTAATTTTTCACCGGAATTAGATTGCAAACTGGTACGCAATTTTTCTAACCTATCTTTTTTGGAAGACTTGCCTTTTTCCATGACAAAACAATCCCCTTAATTCTATTATTTTCTTTAATCTGTTAGTATATATAGTTTGTTGAACAGTTCTTATCAATATTACTATGAACAAAGTATTATATTAATATATCTTATTAATTCTTTTTTTTCGGATAATTCCAAAGGTTATTAAGGTGTCTTTGCATCTCTATCTTTTTGATTAACATGAATTTCAAAAAAAGAGATATAATATCAATCAAAGATTTTTCTAGGGAAGAAATCGAATATATTCTAGAATGCGCTAAAAAAATGATACCATATGCTGCTGGAGAAAAACATAATAATATTTTGAATGAAAAAATCTTGGCAACACTTTTCTTCGAACCAAGCACACGTACGAGACTGAGTTTTGAAAGCGCTATGCATAGATTGGGGGGAAAAGTTATAGGCTTTGCCGACCCAAGTGCGACTTCACAGAAAAAAGGTGAAAGCCTTGCAGACACAATACGTATGGCAGATTCTTACAGTGATGCCATTGTTATAAGACACCCGCAGGAGGGTGCAGCTAGATTGGCAGCAGAGTTTGCTGAAGTGCCTGTTTTGAACGCGGGTGATGGGGCAGGGCAGCATCCAACTCAATGTTTACTTGATTTATTTACTATCTTGACTGAGAAGAAGAAAATTAAGGGTAACAACGTTGTCCTTTTGGGTGATTTGAAGTACGGGCGAACTGTTCACTCTCTTGCCTACGCCTTAGCTCTCTTTAAAGCCGATCTCACATTTGTTTCACCTGATACTTTGAAGATGCCCAAAGAAGTCATAAACGAATGCAAAGAATTTGGTGTAGAACCTAATAGCACTTCTAATCTAGAGAAAGCAATCAAAGAGGCGGACGTCTTATATGTTACAAGAATACAGAGAGAACGTTTTCCTGACGCAGAGGAATACAACAGGGTGGTTGGAACTTACAAAGTTGATAACGCGTTGTTAAAAGAAGCGAAAAAAGACCTTATCGTTATGCACCCACTACCAAGAGTTGTGGAAATAGACCCTGAGTTAGACAACACACCACATGCACTATATTTCAAACAAGCCTTCAATGGAGTACCAGTCAGAATGGCTTTACTATCTCTTGTACTTGGAGGCAAAAAAACATGAAAGAAGTAAAAGTGACGCCAATCAAAGACGGTACGGTCATAGATCATATAACACCTGGTAACGCAGTGAAAGTTTTACACATACTAAAAATCCCGGAGTCAACAACAGCGGTTGTAAGCGTGGCAATAAACGTCACAGGCAAAAAAGGTAAAAAAGACATTGTGAAAATAGAGAACCGAGAATTGGACCCTAAGGAGTTAGACAAAATAGCTTTGATAGCCCCAAAAGCTACTATCAACATAATAAGAGACTACGAGGTCGTAAAAAAACACAAAGTCGAGTTACCAACTGAGGTCATCGGCATAGCAAAATGTTCTAATCCCACATGCATATCCAACGCTCGCGAGCCTGTACAAAGCCGCTTCCATGTTGTATGCAAGGACCCACCACGAATAAGATGTTACTACTGCGAAAGAGAACCAGAAGATGTTGCTGACATGATAGTTTAATTTTTCCTTATCTTCTCAAGTACTTCTCTTGCTCTGTCAAGTTTTATTTTTCTCTCTTTAACTATAGTTTCTGCTACTTTCTCTATTTCGTCGCCCTGCGCACCAGCCATAACCGCTATGTTTTTTGCATGAAGCGACATATGCCCTTTTTGTATACCAACTGTGGACAAAGCATATACTGCTGCGAAGTTTTGTGCCAGACCAACACTAGCTACCACCCCAGATAACTCCTGCGCATCCTTAATGCCAAGTATTCTTCTGCAAAGCTTCGCTTTCGGATGCATGTTAGCCGCACCACCAACAATACCTATGGCCATTGGCATCTCAATATCACCAACAAGATCCCCGTTTTTGTCTTTATGATAAGAAGTCAAAGAAGTATAGCAACCGTTTCTAGCGGCATACGCATGAGCACCAGCTTCGATAGCCCTAAAATCATTTCCCGTGGCAATAATCACAGCATCGATACCATTCATAATGCCCTTGTTATGAGTCGCAGCCCTATAAGGATCAATAGATGCAAGCGTATATGATTCTATGAATGCATCCACCACTTTTTCTCCGCCCATTTTTTCTTTATCAAAAACAGCTTTTGCTTTCACTATACGTTTATCGGCTAGATTGGAAAGAATTCTAAGTCTGATTTTTCCCCCGGTGATATCTTCTATAAATGGTGCTACAGCCTCGCACATGGTGTTAACAGCATTAGCACCCATCGCATCACGAACATCAACAATTAGATGAGTCACAATCATCTTGCCTAAAGAACTATCCAAAATCCTAACTTCGATATCCTTTGCACCACCACCCAAACCAACAAGAATCTTATCTTGCGCATTAGCAAGATCTAAAATTTCTTCTTTATGATGCATTATATTCTGCGCTGCCTCTGCTACATCCGTTACATACAAAAGTTGAAGCTGACCGATCATAAGCGGCTTGGAAGATTTTGTAGTAAAACCACCTTTCGCCCGTGCGATCTTGGCTGCGTTACTAGCAGCGGCAACAACACTAGGCTCCTCAATAGCCATCGGAACAATATAGTCTCTACCGTTTATTAGAAAGTTAACTGCAACAGCAAGCGGCATCTCAAAAGTACCCAACACATTCTCAATCATACGATCAGCAGTTGCAATATCCAAAGATGACGAGAAAAGCTTGGTTTCATCTTCGTTTAAACCAGAAAAATCTTTAACAAATTTTATGCGTTCAT
>JBFYMH010000124.1:0-3181 GCA_041305005.1 Thermoplasmatales archaeon
CTTTTGCACCTGACACAGTGAAATTTGAAGTAAAAGAAAAACTACCAGAGATAACACTAACAAACGAACAAAATATGTTCTTGTCAAAGTTAAAAGAAGAGATGCCTGATCTTAAATGGGAGCCTGAGGCCATACACAACAAAATCTATGAGATTTCCGAGCAAAACAAGCTTCAAATAAAAAATGCTTTCCAGGCGATATACCAAATAATACTTGGACAAGAACAAGGACCAAGGGCAGGTTACTTTTTATCAAACCTTGACAAAAAATTTGTGCTTGAACGAATAACAGAAGCAGTTAAATAGACCCCATATTTTTAGCAAAGCTCGTCTATGAAAGTTTATTTAGAAACATACGGTTGTACTGCAAATAAGAGCGATGAGAGCCTAATTTTAGGTATTCTAAAAGAAGAGAAACACGAAATAGTCAAAAAGATTGATGATGCTGATGTTTTAGTTTTACTAACCTGCACAGTAATCAGTACAACAGAACAACGTATGTTGTCAAGGCTAAAGGTTTTTAAAAAAACAAATAAAAAAATTGTTGTAGCCGGATGTATGCCTTCTGTGCAATCCGATTTAATAAAATCAGTTGCACCAGATGCTTTGTTATTAACACCACAAAACACACATCGCATTAATCATTTAATCACGGGCAAAGAAACAGCGCAGAAAACAAAAAAATATTTTACCGACGTGATAGCACCTATCTCAATTGCCGAGGGTTGTCTGTTGTCTTGTTCTTATTGCATTACGCATCTTGCTAGAGGAAAACTAAAAAGCTCCCAGATAGAAACTGTTGTTTCAGATATCAATTCCGCTCTTAATCAAGGCTGTAAAGAGATTCAGTTAACAGCACAAGACACGGCAGCATATGGTTTTGATATAGGCACAAATCTAGGTGAATTACTAAGAGAAGTAACAAAAATAAACGGTGATTTCAGGATGCGAGTTGGTATGATGAACCCATCTGAGGCTCAGAAGATTCTCCCAACTATATTATCTGCTTACAATGATCGGAAAATCTACAAGTTTGTTCATCTACCTGTTCAATCTGGGGATGATGATATACTTGAAAAGATGAATAGAAAATACACAGTAGATCAATTTATTGATATATTGAGTAGATTCCGTGAAAAATATCCGAACATAACAGTTTCAACAGATGTTATAATAGGTTTTCCAACTGAAACAGATGAGCAGTTTAAAAAGACAGTTGAGTTGATAAAAAAAGTGAGACCAGATATTGTTAATATAACCAGGTTTTCTGCTCGTCCGTTAACAAAAGCAAAAACCATGAAAGGACGCATATCAACAGATAAAGTAAAAGAACGCTCCAAGTTTTTAACAGAATTATGCAGGAAAATATCAAATGAAAAAAATCGTGAAAACGTTGGAAAAATCTATGATGTTCTTGTTACTGAAAAAGGCAAAAACAAAACTTTTACTGGCAGAGCAGAGAACTATAAACAAGTGGTGATAAAAGAAAAAGTTTTTATCGGCGATTTTGTGAAAGTAAAAATCGTTGACTCAGCTGACACATATCTTTTAGGAAAACTTATATAGAATACAGATAATGGCGTACAAGTGGTTTGAGGATGATTAGAGTATCAATTAACGGTTTCGGTAGAATAGGTCGAAATGTTTTAAGAGCTGCATTGCAACATTCCCAATATGGTAAAAAATTTGAGATTGTTGCTATTAATGATCTAGGTAACACAGAGATACTTGCTCATCTTTTGAAATATGATTCTATCTACGGTAAATTCGACGGGGACGTTGTTGCAAAAACCAATGGCATAGAGGTTAATGGTAGTCTCATCGAGTTTTTTTCTGAGTTGAACCCATCTAATCTTCCTTGGAAAAAATTAAACATAGATGTTGTTGTGGAATCAACTGGTGTGTTCCGTAATCGTGAGGGTGCATCAAAGCATCTTGGGGCTGGTGCAAAAAAGGTTGTTATATCCGCACCGGGTAAAGAGCCTGATGCAACTATTGTTTTGGGTGTGAATGAAAAAACATATGATGCGCAGAAACACAATATTATTTCAATGGCATCTTGTACAACAAATAGTCTTGCTCCACCCGTGAAGGTTTTACAAGATGAGTTTGGTATAGAGCAGGGTTTTATGACAACAGTCCACTCATACACTGGCGATCAACGTATCCTAGATTTTCCTCATAAGGATCTGAAAGGGCGAGGGCTGCTGCTGTCTCAATTATACCAACAACCACTGGCGCAGCTAAAGCAGTGTCACTTGTGATACCCGAACTTAAGGGAAAGATAGATGGTGTAGCTCTTAGAGTACCTACGCCAGATGGATCACTAACTGATTTTACATGTGTTCTTAAAAAAGTTGTAACAGCAGCTGAAATCAACGGTGCTTTGAAGAAGGCGTCTGAAACCAGTCTTAAGGGCATTATGCTGTACACAGAAGAACCGCTTGTTTCTGTTGATATTATTGGTGATCCTCATTCAGCCATCATAGATGGTCTTAGTACAAAGGTAATTGGTGAAAAAGGGACTTTTGCTAAGATATTCTCCTGGTATGATAACGAATGGGGTTACTCCTGTAGAATCGTCGACCTGATAAACTACATGTTTAATGAACGTGTACTAGAAATGGAGTCAGTAAGACAACTCTGATTCTTAACGCAAACTAAACAATTTTTTTAAATCATATAGTTTTAAATAAATACGACAGATTTAGGTTTACAGAGGAGGTTTTGGTTTATGAAAGAATACAACACATTGGATGATTTTAACGTAGAAAATAAAACAGTTTTGCTTAGAGTAGATTTTAACATGCCGTTGGATAAGAAAACACTAGATATTATTGATGATACTCGAATAAGGCTTGCACTACCAACAATACAAGAACTTATCAAGAAAAAAGCAAAAATTGTGATACTAGCCCACCAAGGCAAACAGGGCAGCTGGGATTTTATATCAATGGACAAACACGCAAAAACACTGCAGAGATTACTAGGTAAAAACGTTATGTTTGTTGATGATATTTTCGGAGATAAAGCAAAAAACGCTATAAAAAACCTGAAACCCGGAGACATAGTATTTTTAGATAATGTTAGAAAATTCGCTGGTGAAACAGAGAAAAAACCTGCTGAAGAACATGCGAAATCAGAGCTTGTGAGGAACCTAGCACCATTAGCAGATTTTTATG